>CAJWYZ010000076.1 GCA_913049525.1 uncultured Fidelibacterota bacterium
AATAATAGTATAAACCCTGATTCATATTCAATTCGGCCTATCCGTCATCTAGAGGTTGTCTGGCAGTTCTGGAACTAATTTTAATTACTACTCAGAATATTTCCAATAAGCTAAGTCCCCGGGATTGATGCCAACATCATAGCTGCTTATCACGGTTCCATTACTATCAACCTGTTTAAGCACATTCATTGTTGAATAATCCGTTAAAGTGAAATAGATATAATCATTAATTATTTCAACATGATAAACTTTGGATTGGTCGAAACTGCCAATTCTTTCTAAAGGTTGAATTGTTAAATATTCATCGATTGGCGCTATTCCACCTTCATACGAACGATACACTTTGTTATCATACGTCATAATTGATCCACCACATGGCGATCCCAAACCATATATAGTCTCACTAATCACATCGCCAATTTTAGAAACTCCGAAGGTAGTTTCTAGCCAATCAGAGCTATAATATGTCCTTGAAACATAAACTTCATCATTAAAAAGGGTGAGGGATTGCGGGCCTCTTCCTACATCATAGGTATCCACAATTTGCTCCGATTCTAGATTAATTTTTACAACTTTTGTTCCATCACTAGGATCATTGAGTTCAAGATTGGGAATACTTACCCATAAATTAATCCCGTCTGTAATGATATCCTCAGGAAGTCCTTCAATTGGAATTGATGAATCTATTGCATAGGTAGTCAAATTTAATACCTTCACATCTTTTGAATTCCAGTTTGTGAAATAGACTTTTTCATTAATAATGACCATTTCTCTAGGGCTAGAATTTCCAGTAGATACTGTAACTCCGGGCAGTTTGATACCGTCAGCTTCAGTAATATCGTATAGTATAATTTTATGATCATTATTTACAATGACTATTAATTTATCCTTATATACTTCTAAAGATTGAACTACATCTCCAATAGGCTCTGTTTCATAGACTTTCCCAAAATCATCTATCATTGAAATGGTTCCATTAGATTGGCCCATATTCCCTTCATTCGCCACAAAAATCCAGGAAGAGTTTGGTTCAGAATCTGAGGATGTTGTGTTATTATTTTCACAGGCAGTCCAGATAAAAAGTGCCAAAGAAATGATGATGGTCTTTTTTATAGTCATTAATATGTTCCTTATTGTTAAAACCTCAGGGAGAGATATAAAGGATGGTCCAATTACCCCACTACGCGAAGGCTTCTGTGTTATTGAATTAAAGTATCTGGCTTATCTACCATTGAGTAGAATTACAGTTGCGCGTCAGCTCCGAAATCGCATCGGATTCCTTAAAAATTTCTTAAAAAGCGTTAGAAAAAATACAGGGATAATGATATATATATTGAATTATTTATTAAAAAGGGGAAAATAAATTCTTTAATTGAAAAAGCAATCGGAATCAATCGAAAATATGCAATAGATTAATGGCTTCGTATTTATTGAAATTTCATAAATCAACAGGAGTAAAAAGAAGATGGGAGAGTTTACAAAAGAGTTTACCAGTGATAATTTTGATGCAGAGGTAATTAAATGCGACAAGCCAGTTCTGGTTGATTTTTGGGCAGAGTGGTGTGGACCCTGCAGGCAAATTAGTCCCACTGTAGATCAAGTAGCAACAGAATACCAGGGCAAAGCAATTATTGGGAAGGTTAATATAGATCATCATCCAAGTATTGCATCCGATTATGGGATTCGAAGTATTCCCAGTTTATTGGTATTCTCTGATGGAAAAGTACAGCAGCAGATCGTTGGAGCTGTAGGAAAAGGAGAGCTGGTGGAAGCTCTTAATAAATTATTATAAACATAAAACAAAGTGACAAAAAAAATACAAAAGGTAATCATTATTGGTTCAGGCCCTGCGGGATTGACAGCTGCCATTTATGCTGCCCGGGCAAATTTAAACCCTCTGGTTTTTGAGGGACTTCAGCCGGGCGGGCAATTGACTATCACTACAGATGTAGAAAATTATCCCGGGTTTCCCGATGGTATTATGGGACCAGAAATGATGGATTTATTCCGGAAACAAGCTCAGAGATTCGATGCAGAGACATTTTATTTAACTGTAGATAAGGTTGATCTTACAGAAAGACCTTTTAAGGTTTACGTTGGTGAAGAGCTTTACCATACAGAGACAATTATTATCTCTACTGGTGCATCTGCTCAGCTATTAGGTCTTGAATCAGAATCAAAACTTATGGGTTATGGTGTTTCTGCTTGTGCAACCTGTGATGGCTTCTTTTTCAAGGAAAAGAAAGTTCTCATTGTGGGAGGTGGTGATTCAGCGATGGAAGAAGCCACCTTTTTAACAAAGTTTGCATCCAGTGTATCCATTATTCATCGAAGAGATGAATTTCGTGCATCTAAAATAATGCAGGACCGTGCACTAAATAATCCAAAGATTGACGTAATTTGGAATGCTGCAATCGAAAGCATGATTGGGGATCCTCAAAACGGTGGTCTTACAGGAGTAGTTTTGAAAAATACGCTTTCTGGAGAAACTTCAGAAATGGAATGTGATGGCGTTTTCATTGCTATTGGACATACGCCAAATTCTGATTTATTCCGTGGAAAGCTAGATCTAGACGAAAAGGGGTATATTTTAACTGGAGCTGATAATACCCACACATCTGTGGAGGGTGTCTTTGCAGCTGGAGATATTCAGGATACGGTGTATCGACAGGCCGTTACAGCTGCTGGTTCAGGATGTAAGGCTGCATTAGATGCAGAACACTTTCTGGAGAATAATCCTTTAGATTAGATTACCTTTTGTCTTAAGCTATTAAGGCAAAATGAAAATATATATTAATTTTGAAATCCTCCGATATTCAGAAGGAGGAAAAAAAGGCAAATCCAAAATCCAACCGAATAATTGGCAGGAGAAGGTGTCCCAACACTCCCTGTATCGTAATTTTCAATCAACATTCTATATGTTGAATAATTATGTAATTTCACGTATGATCTCATATTCAAATTGTTGCTTAACGGAAATATTGATATGAAAGATATTCTTATTCTTGATTGCGGTCCCAGTCTTTCAGATGTATCAAAACATTATGGAACTGCGCCAGAGTGGATTATGGAATCCTTGAAAGATAAAGGCTGCAATTTTACCTGGGTGAAACCTTATGACGGAGAACAATTTCAGCCCATTGATTCTGATGCCTGGATAATCACAGGTTCACCTCGTTCTGTTTATGAAGCATCTGATTGGATGTTAGACATTGAGGAAGGTCTACGGAAGATGCAGATATCTCCTAAGCCAGTTTTAGGGATTTGCTTTGGACATCAACTTATTGCCAAAAGTTTTGGTGGTGAGGTTGAATTAAATCCGAAAGGTTGGGAATTAGGAGCCTATCCCGTACAATTTACCGAAGTGGGGAAAAAGTCTCAATTATTTTCAGGTATGGATGATAATGCCATCGTGTATGAATCTCATCAGGATAGTGTTACCGTCTTGCCGGAAAATGCAGTTGAGTTAGCAAGAAACAATAAGGGAAATCAAGCCTTTATAATCCATGATAATTTTTATGGGGTACAGTTTCATCCCGAATTTTCATGGGAAGTAATGAAAATGTATGTATCCGTAAGAAGTGGTACGGGGGTGAAAGTTGATGACCCCTCCATTCCTGAATCAACTCAGGGTGAGCTTGTTTTATTTAATTTTATTGAACTAATTTAATATTTAGAAAGGAGATTGCATGCCAATTCCATTATATAGTATAAAGGGTTTATTTGTTTCCAAGGGGGGCGAAGATAAACTGGCCATAAAGCAGTTTGATATCCATAGAGGTGCCTGTTATGTTTTTGAAGGTCAAATGGGAAGTGGAAAGACTACATTTCTGGATATTTTGTACAGCCGACGAAAAACACCCCGTGGAGAAGTGAAGTTCGAGGAAAGAGATATTCATGAATATTCCAATAGAGAATATCAGGATCAGATTGCAATTGTACCTCAAGAATTTAAACCGCCATGGGGGACAGTGCGAAATTACATGACTAAAACCATAGGGAAATTCAGTCATATCCGTAATTCTGAGAAGCGTATGGATGAGATAAGTCGAAAAATGAATTTCACATCTATTTTAAATAGAAAAATGAAATCATTGACTCCTGGAGAACTTCGCTGGGTAATGTTGGCTACAATGATTGGTGCAGACAGCAAGGTCTTATTCATTGATGAAATTGAGCAGCATTTAGGAAAAAAAGATCAGAAGACTTTACTTTCAATCTTGCATCGAAAAATTAACTATGATGGAATTACACTCATTACATCTACGCAAAATAAAGAAATATTATCTCGTATTGCTTCAGTAACTATAACGTTAGAGAGCGGAAGAATCACCAGTGTCAGATCTTCAGGAAAGAAAAATGAAAGATATAGGAATAACAAGAGTAAAAAGCGATAATATAAAGTATCACATTAAGTATATTGGAGTTTTCGTATAGCGGATTTCCAGTTTGATAATAGACTTATACGGTTATCATCAGACATGGTAGGATAAAATATTTTATCTGTCTTTCGAACCTCTTTTAATTCTGATGGGTTCTTCCAAAATCCTACACCAAGCCCGGCTAACATTCCAGCTCCCAATGCTGTGCTTTCAATATTTTTTGGTCTGTCAATGTTAATCTGAAGTATATCTGCTTGAAATTGCATTAGAAAATTATTAGCTACGGCGCCTCCATCTACATTGAGATTAGAAATATCAATATCTAAATCTTTTGAAATAGACTCCAGTAAATCATACACTTGAAATGCAATTCCTTCTAATGCTGCTCTCACAATATGGTTTCGATTAGATCCTCTGGAAAGACCTGTAATTATACCTCTGGCATTCATATCCCAATAGGGAGCCCCTAGACCGGTAAAGGCTGGAACGATTACCACACCATTACTGTTCTCCACTTTAAGCGACATTGCTTCTGAATCTTTGGCATGAACTAATAATTGTAATTCATCTCTCAACCACTGAATAACAGCTCCTCCGATAAATACAGAACCTTCTAATGCATAAGAGGGTTCACCCTGTGGATTGCAGGCAATAGTCGTGAGAAGCCCTGAAGTTGAATTAATACGGTTATCACCGGTATTTATAAGAAGAAAACAGCCAGTTCCATAGGTGCATTTGGTATTCCCTTTTTCAAAACAACCTTGTCCAAATAATGCTGCTTGTTGATCTCCGGCAATTCCCGTAATCGGAATTACTTCTCCAAATAATTGTTTATCGGTTTTACCAAATTTACCACTGGAATTATTTACTTCTGGAAGTAGGTTTGTGGGAATATCTAAAATTTGTAGTAATTCATTATCCCATTTTTTTTCATCAATATTAAATAACATTGTTCGAGATGCATTTGTATAATCAGTGGAATGTATTGAACCTCCTGTCAATTTCCAAAGTAGCCAACTATCAATTGTACCGAAAGCTAATTCTCCCTTTTCTGCATTTGCACGAGATCCATCCACGTTGTCTAACAACCATTTTATTTTTGTTCCGGAAAAATAGCTGTCCAGGATCAAACCGGTTTTTTCACTAATAAGGTCTTCATAACCAGCCTGTTTAAGTTTGCTGCATATTTCCTCTGTTCGACGGCATTGCCACACAATAGCATGATGAATGGGTTTTCCGGTTTTTCTGTTCCAAATCAGGGTGGTCTCACGTTGGTTGGTAATTCCAATTGCTGCACAATTATTCGGCGAAAAATCATGGAATGCAGATTGAAGGAGCATTAATGTAGCCGACCAAATTTCTTCACCGTTGTGCTCTACCCATCCAGATTGGGGATAGTATTGGGTAAATTCTTTATAATATTTTTTGCAGATTGACGCCTGCTTATCCAGAATTAAAACAGTAATGCCGGTTGTTCCAGCATCAATAGAAAGTATGAATGGTTCCAATTTAAACTCCTTAAATTTCATATTAATATATCAACAGTTAATTTACGATTCATGTTAATAGAAACTCCCTAATAATCCGTAAATTATATAGGTAAAATAAAATATGAAAACCCAATTTGAACTAAAATTAATGAAAATATTAAGAATAGCTAAAAGATTACGGCATGTTGTATGTCTATTAAGTATTGGGTCAATTGGACTTATTGCAGCTGATATGAGCGCCAAAAGTATACTGGATTCTATGACAATGGTCATGCAGCCCATTAGTTCTCAGGGGAAAATGGAACAGGAAATTATTACTTCAAGTGATATGAAACGGGTATTTACCTTTAACTATTTTTCAGAAGAAAAAGGAAAAAATGTTCTTATTCGTTATATTGAACCACGAAAAGTAAGACATAATGCTTTTCTGATAAAAAATAATGGGGAAGATATTTGGGTGTATTTTCCTCGTACCCGAAGGGTGCGGAAGTTAGCCAGTCATGCTAAGAAACAAAAAGCACAGGGGAGTGATTTTTCCTATGAAGACTTTTCTGGAAGTGAAGAATGGAAAACGGATTATAGAGTGAAGCAGATACTATCTGGTGAACACAAAAATCATCTACTTACCTTAACTCCAAAAATCGACGCCGAAACATCTTATGATTCGCTGAAGATTTATGTAAATAAACTCAATTATTATCCAGATAGAATGCTGTATTACCAGGATGGTATCCATTTGAAAACGCTCCATTTTCAAGATGTGCAGGATATTCAAGGGATTCCCACAGCCATGAGTATGCGTATGGAAAACCACGCAGAAGATTCCCAGACCACCATGAGTATTCTTGAGATGGAATATAATGTCGTATTTGATGAAGGGTTTTTTACTGAGCGAAATTTAAAAAAATGATTTGTTTAATTATTTTTTTAATCCCTGTAATTGTTTTTGCCCAGGCGGATATTTTCGGATATTATGAATCAGAATATGACCACATTCAATTGGCTAATAAATCATATAATTTTGGATACAATAAGCTCAGGGTAGACTTGGAGTCTAGACCATCAGATCAAGTTATGATAGCTGGTAATATCAATTTTCAATTGCCTTATGGAAAAACAGAATGGGACTTCTTTGATTTTATTCCTGTGGATACAGTAGAATTTGATGGGGAGGAAATTACCTCCTTTCCTAAATCTTTTATAAATGAAGTATATCTTGACAACATTTATCTAAGAACTTCGTTTTCTAAATTTGATCTGACTATTGGCCGGCAACCCTTATCTCTAGGGACTGGTTATGCATGGAATCCCCTGGATATTTTCAACCGTAAGGATTTGATCGACCCCACCTACGAGCAGCCGGGAGTGAATGCTCTTCGAATAGAAATTCCAGTTGCTA
>CAJWYZ010000077.1 GCA_913049525.1 uncultured Fidelibacterota bacterium
TATTTAATATCATACTTTTACAGTTCATAACAGCATAAATATTAACTAACGAGATAGAAGTAAGTCAAGTAGAAAGCTGTAACTAGTTCTTTCAGTGTGAAATGAATAACACCTAATTTTTAACATGAATCAAACCCTTGAAAGAAAACTAATTAATATTGAAATACTATCTCTATATAATTGAACTGGATAAACAAGTAGGGAAGTTGGTAAAATTTAGGAAACAGAGTCCCAAATTTCTACTGGGTAATCGTTGTTTTTATGTGGGGCAGTCCGCTAAAAAACCGACCGAACGGTTTAGGCAGCATAAAAAGGGGTATAAGTCCAACACCTACGCTAAGCGATTTGGCATGAGATTAGTCCCCGAGTTTTATGAAAAGTATAATCCCATCCCCACTCGTAAAGATGCAGAAGAATTAGAAGGATATGTGGCAGAGAAACTACGTAAGGAGAGATATGGAGTGTGGTTTAACTAATATGGATATAAATCAGTTAATATTCTGGGGTATGTTTGGTTTAACCGTTGAATTATTCTTTACTGCAATAACAGAATTAATTACTAAAAAAAATCTTAATTTGATGGGGCATTCTTCAATTTGGATGTTTCCCATTTATGCCTTTGGACTTTCCTACGGATTTGATTTTATTAAGCTCATCATCCCCAATGATTTTTTGCGCTACTTTTCATACCCATTTTGGATTTGGGCAGTGGAAATAATTATTGGTTACCCAACCAGTAAGTTGGGTGTACGAATCTGGGATTACCGATATTTACCACAAAAGAAACACTGGAAAGGGATAATTAGCTATGTTCATTTTCCGGCCTGGATATTATTCGGAATTTTAGTAGAAATGGTTAATAATCTTGTAAATTAAATTTAAATGAAATATTTATTGTCCATTATTATATGCACCATGGCATTAGCTCAAAATATAAAATATTATGATAAAGATGGGGAGTCCTTCGCCGATGTAAGCTTAGATGAACTCACCTTTACCTGCAGAGTGTCCGGTATGGAAAATGATGGGGAAGCGGTTATTTTACTGCATGGTTTTCCCGAGACATCAAGAATGTATTATGATCTTATCCCGGTACTGGTAAGTGAGGGCTTCAAAGTAGTGGCGCCGGACCAGCGGGGATACAGCCCCGGTGCCAGGCCACCTAAAATTTCTGACTACAGCATCGATAAATTGTCTCAGGATGTGTTGGATATTGCAGATGCATTTCAATTTGAAAAATTTCATTTAATCGGTCATGATTGGGGCTCTGCTGTTGGCTGGGCTACTGTTGCATTCCACTCAGACAAAGTCATTAGCTGGACGGCTCTTTCCGTCCCTCATTTGGATGCATTTTTTGAGGCTATGAACAACAATCCAGAGCAGCAGCGAAAAAGCCAATATATAAATTTTTTTAAGAAAGCCATATTCCCTGAATTATATTTTAAGATTTTCGGTTATAAATATTTAAAAGATATTTGGCGAAAAAGTTCTCAGATTGAGATTAAAAAATATTTAGCAGTATTTAAACAGAAGGGTGCTCTGAAAGCTTCCCTAAATTGGTACCGGGCAAACATAAACGATGAAAATAAAATGATTGGTGATATTGATACGCCAACAAAAATTATTTATGGGTTGAAAGATATGGCTATTGGAGAAAAATCGGTAGATGCATCAGAAAAATATCTCAAGGGCGATTATAAAATTGAAAAACTGAATTCTGGTCACTGGCTCATTCAAGAGTCCTTTGAAGATGTTTCTAATAGTATTCTACACCATTTAAATACTCACCCTCAATGACATTTAAGCTGATCACTATATATTTAATGAGTCTGTTGTACATCTCATCGGGGGTGCAGCACTTTGCCAATGCCGGTTGGTTTATGAAAATAATGCCTCCCTATTTATCTTTTCATAAAGAACTTGTTTATCTTAGTGGAGTTTTTGAAATTATATTGGGGACAATGTTGCTTTTTGAAAAAACACGATTTCTGGCAGGTTGGGGATTAATTTTGTTATTGATAGCGGTATTCCCAGCAAATATTTATGCTGCTCAAACCAATGGTGCTGCCATGGGTACGTCGGCTGCAGTTGCATGGGGAAGGCTGCCTTTTCAGGCGGTATTTATTGCCTTGGCTTATTGGCATACGAAAGTTTAGAAACCCAATGTTACTCATTCTACTGCTTGTAGGGTGAAACTTATTTTCCTTAAAATTCTCCCACTGGATTTAGAAAAATCCATCTAATATCTTCTAATAATTACAATAAACCATGTGTGGAATAATAGGATTATTTAATATACAAAGTGAACAGGCCATGCGGACGGAAGCGCTGAAAATGGCGGGAAAAATTCGTCATCGCGGTCCCGATTGGAGCGGAAGTTACAGTGATGCTCACTGCATACTCATGCATGAACGGCTTTCCATTGTTGATGTTGAACATGGCGCGCAGCCTTTATATGATACCAAAACTAAGCGGGTATTGGCGGTAAATGGTGAAATCTATAACCATAAGGAATTAGAGAAGAAGCTTTCTAACTCTCACGATTTTCAGACGAACTCTGATTGTGAAGTTTTACTCTACCTCTATGATGAATTTGGGGTTGATTTTTTAAATAAGATTGATGGTATTTTTGCGTTCAGCTTATATGATCCAAAAACCAATGACTATTTCATTGCCCGTGACCATATGGGCATTATTCCTCTTTATATTGGCTGGGATGAAAATGGAGTGACCTATGTTGCCAGCGAAATGAAATCCATCGAACCTTATTGCGAAAAACTTCAGGAATTTCCACCAGGGAATTATTATAAAAATGGTGAATTTACAAAATGGTATCAGCCCAACTGGGCTAATGAAATTCCAACAGAAGCTGTATCCCTACCAAAATTGCGAAAAGCCCTGGAAGATTCTGTGCATAAACAGCTTATGTGCGATGTGCCCTATGGAGTGCTTATTTCCGGCGGATTAGACTCATCTGTCATTGCAGCCATTGCCGCTCAGTACAGCAAAAAGCGAATTGAGTCTGGAGATGCCGAAGAAGCCTGGTGGCCCCGTTTGCATTCATTTGCCATTGGACTGGAAGGTTCCCCTGATTTAGCAAATGCCAACATTGTAGCGGATGCCATTGGTACGGTTCACCATGAATGCTTATATACGGTTCAGGAAGGATTAGATGCCCTCCGGGATGTGATTTACCATTTGGAAACCTATGATGTAACCACCATCAGGGCGGCAACTCCCATGTATCTCATGGCGCGAAAGATAAAAAGTATGGGCATTAAAATGGTGCTTTCCGGGGAAGGCGCAGATGAAGTTTTTGGGGGCTACCTCTATTTCCACATGGCACCCAATAAGGAAGAGTTACATCATGAAACGGTGCGCAAACTCCAAAAACTCAGTAAATATGATTGCCTCCGAGCAAATAAATCAATGGCGGCTTGGGGTATTGAAGCCCGAGTGCCGTTTTTGGGAAAAGAGTTTTTAGAATATGCCATGAATTTCGATCCGGAAGACAAAATGTGCAGTGATGGAAAAGCGGAAAAGTATGTACTGCGAAAAGCCTTTGAAGGTTTGATTCCAGATGAAGTGCTCTGGCGACAGAAAGAGCAGTTTTCTGATGGTGTTGGTTATAATTGGATTGACTCCTTAAAAGCGAATGCAGATGAAAAAGTATCGGATGATAATTTAGCAAATGCAGATAGGAAATTCCCTATTCAACCGCCTTCTACAAAAGAAGGCTATTATTATCGTGAAATTTTTGATGAAATGTTTCCATCTAATGAAGCAGCCTTAACGGTTGAAGCAGGTCCATCTATTGCCTGTTCTTCTCCCGTAGCATTCCGATGGAGTAAAGAATTTGAGAATATGGATGACCCTTCAGGCAGGGCGGTGGCTGTCCATTCAAAGGCGGTGAATAAAGTCTGATAGGAATCGTAGCTCTATCTCTTTGACACTTTGTTTCTCTATTAAAACATTCATAATTTTTACCATCCCAATTACTATAAATAAGGAGATTTATGTCAACTGACGTAGCAATAGATATTGACCAATATTCCATAAATATTGCCAAGGGACTCATTATGGATACTGTGCGAAATGCCGACTCTGGGCATACAGGAGGTGCATTTTCTTCCCTTGATTATACTTATACCCTGTTTAAGGAATTTCTCAAATTTGACCCCGATGATCCACAGTGGAAAGATAGAGATCGTTTTGTATTATCTGCAGGGCATGAGTCTGCCCTGCTGTACGCTATGCTCACATTTATAGGTTGGCTGGATGTTGAAGATTTGAAAAAATTCCGTCAATTGGGATCTAGAACCCCCGGGCATCCTGAGCGTGAGATAACCCCTGGAGTGGAAGCAACCACTGGCCCGTTAGGCCAAGGGGTTGGTAACGCCGTGGGAATGGCCGTTTCTGAATGTATATTACGACACCAATTTGGTGAAGATGTGATGAACCATTATACCTATTGCCTTCATGGAGATGGTGATATTCAGGAACCGGTTGCACAAGGGGCAATTGCCTTAGCCGGACATTGGGGATTGGGGAAGCTCATCAATTATTATGATGCCAATAATGCGCAGATTTCCGGCAAAGTCACCCGTTCTGATTCTACTGATTATGTAAAATTATATAAAGCAAATGGCTGGCATGTGCAGGAAATTGACGGCCATGATTTAGATGCCATTCGTGATGCCATTAGACAAGCCCAAATGGAAATTGAAAAACCCTCTGTCATTATTGGTCATACCATCATGGCTCAGGGATGTGCCACCATGGAGGATGATCATAATACCCACGGTGCCCCATTGCCGCCAGAAGAAATTGCAGCCACGAAAGAAAAGTTAGACTTGAATCCGGAAGATTTTTTTCAATTTCCCAGCGATGTGGTGGAAGATTTCCGAAAAGGGTTTGATTTTGCCCGTTCTGAAGTTGCTGCATGGAATTTAGCCTTAGATACGCGGATGGAGGATGCTGACTTTTCTAAAAAATGGAATACAGCATTTGGAGATACATTACCTCAGTTTGATGTGCCTGCTTATGAAGCGGGACAAAAAGTAGCCACCCGAAAAGTCTGGGGACCTTTTATTGAGATGCTGGCAGACTGCCACCCCACTTTGGTTGGAGGTTCTGCTGATCTGGAACCATCTAATGTGACTGCTGGATTTGCCAATTTGGTTGGAGATTTCACCCAGGAAAATAGATTGGGACGAAATTTTGCATACGGAGTGAGGGAATTCCCCATGGGAACCATCAATAATGGAATTGCCCTTCATGGTGGTTTAGATGTTTTTGGTGCCACATTTTTTGTATTTTCAGACTATGAACGGCCTGCCATCCGATTAAGGGCTCTGCAGGGTTTACCTGTGGTCTCCGAATATACCCATGATTCAATCTTTGTGGGAGAAGATGGACCTACCCATCAGCCCATTGAACAGCTTATGGCCTGCCGTGCAATCCCCAATTTACTGGTATTACGACCAGGTGATGCCAATGAGGCACTGGTTGCATCCCGCATTGCATTTGAACAAACCAGTCGGCCTGCATTGGTCTTGCTAACTAGGCAAGGATTACCCGTATTTGATCGAAATACATATCCACCTGCTGAAGAGATTAGAAAAGGTGGGTATGTTATGCAAGATTGTGATGGAGAGGCGGATGTTGTTATTATGTCCACTGGTTCTGAAGTTTGGGTAGCATTAGAAGTGGCTGATTTACTTGTAAATTGTAAGGTACGCGTGGTGAATATAGGTTCTTGGGAATTATTTGATGAGCAGTCTGAAGAATATCGACAAGCTGTATTGGGTGATGATTCTACGTTGCGGGTTTCCATTGAAGCAGGAGTTACATTGGGTTGGGAACATTATACCGGAATTAATGGATTAAATATTGGAATTGACAGCTTTGGAGAATCTGCCCCTGGAGGAGAAGTTGCAAATCATTTTGGCATTACACCGGAAAAGGTTGTGGAAAAGATTCAAAAACGTTTAAACTGATTGTTTTACATTTCAATAAATAGTCTTCCTTTTTAGATGCCTAGGCAGTTTAAATTACTACTGGTGTATTTATGCAAAAATCCCACTATTACTATTAGATTCAAGGATATACATATTCATGGCTAAATGGAATAAAACCACCTTCATTTCCTCTATAAAAGAAAATTGTGAACCCCGTGTTCAAACCACTATTTTAGATTTAATTAGATTCGCTGAATCAAATGCTGATCAAGTTTCCTGGGGTAGAGGAGAAGGCTATGGCACAATGACCTTTAAATGTAAATCTGATGATTATGGAATAATTCCGTTATTTCATATTACTACCAATGGACAAATAAAATTTCAGTTAAATTATTTGAGACAGAAGTGCCGAAAGAAAGAAATATTACGTGATTATCAACTTAAATTAGAATCAAATTTTATGATGGATTTTGGCGAATCTTATTACCCTTCAGATATATATCATTTAATGGGTGAGATGTTTACAATAAAGACAGAAGTTGATAAATTTGTTCAAACCATTCAAAATATTGCACACCGTTTACGACAGTAGTCACACAATTTATACTGTCTACACCTCCTTTTCCCCTTCAATAAACCGTCTATTTTTCATTCCTAATCTTTTTGTGCAATCTATGCATAAAGAGGTTGTGATTTCCCCCAATTGAATAATTTGCCAAATTTTCGGTATTTTCCCTACGTGAGGTAGCTTACAAAATTATAGTCATCATCTGAATAAATTGTTATTATTTTACAATAAATAAAATGGTCTAGTAAAAAGAAATATTATATAAGAGAAAAATTATATCAATAAACAGGTGAAAATTAGTAGAAAAAAAAGCAAAATGGAGTGGCTGTTCTTTGTTTGGATAATAATTCAGACAGGAGTGGTATTTCCTGCAAATGTGGGTGATATTATAATTACGGAATTCTTTTATGAAAAATCCAGTGGTAATTTTGCGGAATATATAGAACTATTTAATAATACAGACTCACTAATTGAAATACATGGGTGGAAAGTTCATGTAGATGACAAAGTGTTTGAAATTGATGGGGCTTGTGATGATGGAGTAGCCACC
>CAJWYZ010000078.1 GCA_913049525.1 uncultured Fidelibacterota bacterium
CGAGTCTTAAATTGGTCTCCAACAAGTGAACCAGATGAAACTTTTTCTAATTACATTATCTACCGAGCAGATTATGATAATATAGATATTCTAATAAACCCCGAAGATTGCGAATGTGAAATTGTAACTCTAACAACAAAATTGGACTCTAGTTTCACTGATCTTGATTCAATGGTTACTGAAAAATCAGGTGAATTTGAATATTTTTATCAAATTCGAGTGAATTCAATAAGTGATGGTCGAAATAGCTATATTTATAATTATACTAATTTCACATCCCCATCAAAAGTTTCTTTGGTTGATGCAAATGTGAGTAAGAATAATAATGAATTTATTCAAATTACGTGGGAGCCAGTTTCTGATTCCACCTATTTCTACCAATATGAAATTTGGCGAATATCTGATGATAATGCAGACGATTTGCGGAGAATGGCAATCATTGTAGATCCGGATCAGGAGAAGTTTATGGATAGAAATGTGGGAAACGGTACTTCATATAATTATTCTGTAGCAGTTGTTGCTATTAATGGAGACAGGGTATTCAGTGATTATGTTACCGGATGGTCAATCCCATGAGATTGTTAAAATTATTACCGGTTCTGTTTTTATTTTCCTGTATAAATTTATTTATTCAAGAAACTCAATATAATAGTTTGCACTTTACTGGTGGCAGTTGGATTGAGTTTGCAGAAATCGACAGCATGAAATTAGAATCAAATGATTTTACTATCCAATTCTGGGTTTCTGGCGGAGAAGTGAATACCAATGAAGCTCCTGCAATATTTTCAATAATTGACTCCAACGACAATATCACTTTAGCCATCTTTAGGGATGTGAACCAAAATAATAGTATTACCACTATCATTAATTCAGCAGTTGGCAAGCAGGAATATAGTGGCCTGGATTGGTCCGATCCGGACGATTTTTATCTTATTTCACTTTTATTTTCTGATTCTAAAGGATTAAATATTTATATAAATGATTATAAAATATTAAGTAGTGGTAGTTTTTTGGATGTTCAGGGAAGTACGCTAAATGTTGGTGCAATTGTAAATGAGGATAGGACCATTCTAGAAAATTTTTGGTATGGATATATAGATGAGGTTCGGTTTTGGAATACCAGATTGGCAGACAGTACTATTTCATTCCAATATGCCCATCCAAATAAGTTGGGAGATTACTACCAATACTCATATTACGATTCACTCATAGGTTTATGGCGCTTTAATTGGGACAAACCTCTTTCTACTATAGAAGATGATTCTGAACATGATAATGATGGAAATATTTATACACTATCTGGTTTTTCTATTGAACTATCAGAAAAAGGGGCTAAATAACTAATTCATTTTCTTCCTTAAATTCATCTTATTCAACGTAAATTTATGTTCTTTATTCTATGGAGAAAACTAAATTAACCTTAAATCTGTGCTAGATGGGGAGCTAGCGGTTCCCTGTACCCTGAAACCCGCTTTATGCAGGATTGAATACCGGCAGGAGGGTTTTGCTGAATTTGAAATGATTTATAAGTGGTGTTGATGTTTTCAGCTTTACGCAATAGACTTGTTTTTAATCCCGTCAGATCCGGAAGGAAGCAGCGGTAGAAATATTGCTTATGTGCCGTAAATTTCTGAAACTGAGCTGGCTGTAAAACAGATCATTTAAACAGAAAACACAACTGTCGGTGCACAGTTTCAACTTTTAATAATTTGACATGAGTTATCAAGTATTATCACTAAAATTACGACCACAACGATTTGATGAAGTTGTTGGTCAAACACATATAACCCGTACATTGCAAAATGCCATAGGCTTAGACCGAGTTGCTCATGGGTATATTTTTTCCGGTCCAAGAGGGGTAGGGAAAACAACCACTGCTCGCATTCTTGCAAAAGTGCTAAACTGTAAAAATCCACAAGAAAATAACCCCTGCGGAACCTGTATAAACTGTACGGAAATCACTCAGGGCAGCAATCTGGATGTGCAGGAATTAGATGGTGCATCTAATCGGGGAATTGATGAAATCAGAGACTTACGGGAGGCTGTAAAATATCCTCCAAACAACGGTAAATATCGTATTTATATAATTGATGAAGTTCATATGCTTACCGGCCCTGCATTCAATGCATTATTAAAAACCCTAGAGGAACCCCCTCCCCATGTAATTTTTATCATGGCCACAACAGACTCCCATAAAGTTCCCGCAACCATATTATCGAGAACCCAACGGTTTGATTTTAAGCATATTTCTGTTAATGAAATTTCAGATTATCTATCTAAAATCTTAGAGTCTGAAAATATTAACTATGATAAAGATGGAATTCACCTCATCGCCCAAAAGGCAGGTGGAAGTTTACGGGATTCCCTCAGCTTATTAGATCAAACAATTGCTTATGCGAGTGATGCGTTAGATTTAGAAACAATCCGAGATGTATTGGGAGTGATTAAGGAAAATGTTTTTCTAAACATCATTCAAACTATTGAAAAAAGGGATCATAAAAATGTTATCCAACAATTAAGTCAATTGATGGATTCGGGATTTGCTATTTCTGATTTTATTAGTGGGTTTAATGAATATTTACGAAACTGCATGATTCAAAAAACAGGGGAATCTGGCAAATTGAACCTTTCAGAAAATAGCATGAATTGGCTTCAAATAGACTGCCGGTTTTCTACAGCTGATTTTCTTAGAATGCTCGATTTATCTCTGCAATTTGAATCAAAATTAAGATTCCTTCAACAACCCCAGATATCGCTGGAAGCTCTTTTTATAAAACTATCAATGATGGACTCCAGCGTTGATATTGTAAGTCTTCTATCGGGAGATATACCGGGAGCCATTTCTGTAAAAAAGCCTGAACCAAAAAAATCATCAACTACTGCTGAAAAAAAAACATCGCCCACTAATACTGCCGAGCCTGAAAATGTGCCCCTTACAGAGAAAAATCCTGTAGTTGGAAGCCCCGTTTTAGCACCAAAAACTCAGACTATTTCAGAGCCAAAACCTGACGCTATAAAACCATTGACTTTAGAAGATTTTAGAAATCACTGGAGTAAAATAATTGAGGGACTCGAAAAGAAGAATTCCAAAATTTCTCATTTTCTTGAAGAAGCAAAATTAACCAGTTTTGATGGAAACCAATTATTAATTGAACTAATCAATGGACATAGATTTCATTTAAAAACCTTAGAGAAAGATGCGGAGCAAATAGCTTCGGTAATAAATGATAAATTAGGCCAGAAAATTAGCATTAAATTTCATATTCAGGAAAATAACGAAGATAAACCAGAAAAAAAGAAACCGGAAAGTGCGGAACATCCCTTATTTATGAAGGTTTTAGAAACATTTGATGGTGAAATTATAAGATAGGAGAAGACGATGCTACCTAAAGGTGGAATAAATAAAATGATTAAAAAGGCTCAGGAAATGCAGAGCCAAATGGAAAAAGCGCAAGCGGAACTTAATTCAATTGAAATTGAAGGCCAGGCAGGTGGAGGAATGGTCTCCGTTACGGTAAATGGTCACAAAGAACTTGTTGCATTAAATATTGATCCTGAAATTCTAAACGAAGATAAGGAAATGATTGAAGATATGATTCTCGCTGCAGTAAATCAAGGTTTACAAAATGCTGGAAAAGTTGCCGAAGAAAAAATGAATTCAATTACCGGTGGCATGATGGGAAAAATAAAAATTCCTGGAATGTAATGGACGGATTACCTCCAACATTAGAAAAGGTTATTGAAGGTTTTTCTAAGTTCCCAGGAATTGGAAAAAAAACTGCCCATCGCTTAGGATTACATGTATTAAAAACACATACCAAAGATGTGGAAGATTTCGCCCAAGCACTACTGAATGTAAAAAGTAAAATTAATACCTGTAATAGTTGCCATAATATTGCAGAAGCTGAGCTCTGTGAAATTTGTTCTGATGAAAAAAGAGATAATTCAATTATATGCATTTGTGAAGAACCATCAGATATTTACCTCATAGAAAAAACTGGTTTTCAGGGAGTATATCATGTGTTAGGCGGTCTACTTTCTCCACTGGATGGTATTGGTCCTGAGGATTTGCAAATTGATTCTCTTATGGAACGTGTCAAATCGGCTACTGAGCTCATTATTGCAACCAATGCCAGTATTGAGGGAGAAGCAACAATTTTGTATATCTCTAAATTATTAGATTCCAATTCTATCAAAATAACACGGTTAGCCAGAGGATTACCAGTTGGTGGGCATTTAGAATATGTTGATGAAGCTACCCTCTCGCGATCAATAAATGAACGAGTTAATTTACATTCTGAAGTATGAAGTATAAATGGATTCCTAATTTCCTTACCTCAACGCGAATTCTGTTGGTACCAGTATTTCTGTATTTTTTATTTTCAGATTTCAGTCATGGCAAATTACTGGCACTCACAGTTTTTGTTGTTGCCTCCATTACCGATGCCTATGATGGCATAATTGCCCGAAAATATAATATTGAATCTCCATTTGGAGTTTATTTTGACCCACTTGCAGATAAATTATTAGTGCTATCTGCTTTTTACGGATTTATGTTTCTCCCGGTTTTAACAACTACTGTTAAACTTTGGATGATTATCCTGATTTCATTTCGGGATATTTTGGTAACACTTATGCGTACTCTCATGCAATATAAGGGTGTCACTATGATTACCAGTAAAGCAGGTAAATTGAAAACATTTTTTCAGATTGTTACCATTAATTTTATTCTTATTTTTCTAATTCTTATTTCCTATAAAATAGATATTCCTGAACTTATTTTAAAAGACTCACTTTTTTACCTTATGGTGATAACTACTATAATTACATTTTATACTGGGGTTCATTATGTGTATTACAATTATAAAACTTTAGAAAATTTATTTTTTAATAAATGACCCTCTGGCAATTTGTAGCCACTTTTTTTTACCTCGGTAAACTTCCCGTTGCACCGGGAACTTGGGGAAGTTTGGGAGCATTAATTTTATGGCTTTTTCTTCCTGTCACAGCCACTGCTCAACTTTCTATAATAATTGTACTCTTTGTATTGGGTACGTATTCATCTCACAAAGTTGCAATATATTTAAAAGTCCACGACCCTTCAGAGGTAGTAATTGATGAAGTAGTCGGCATGGGTATTTCACTTTTTATGTTGCCTCATAATTTAGGTCTTTACGTAGTAGCATTTCTTCTTTTTCGATTATTTGATATTCTAAAACCATCTTTTATCTATCAAGTTCAGAACCTTCCCGGTGGCTGGGGAATCATGTTGGATGACGTTATAGCCGGTATATTTACTCTGGGAATCGTTACCGGTATTGCTTCCATTTTGTGAACGCCGCTGTACTTACTATAGGCGATGAACTCCTACAAGGATTCACCATAGATACAAATTCTTCCTGGTTGGGGACAACTCTTCTTCCCTACAATATCCGAATCAGAAAAAAACTTACTGTGGGGGATAATCTAAATGATATCATTTCTGAAGCCCAAAATATATTGGATGATAAATATGATTATCTGTTTGTCACGGGTGGATTAGGGCCCACCCATGATGATATAACCAAAGAGGCTTTTCGTCAGCTTCTAAATGATGAATTAATATTTGACGAAAACTATTATAATCAACTAATACATCATTTTGAGAAACGAGCTATTAAGATTCCCAATAGCAACCGCAGTCAGGCAATGCTCCTTAAAACAGCAGATGTTTTGCCCAATAAAAACGGTACGGCACTAGGCATGCACTTATTATTTAAAGACACGCATATATTTATCATGCCGGGAGTTCCGGGAGAAATGCGTGAAATGGTGAAAAATCATATTCTCCCCAATTATATTAATAAGACTCCCACAGAAAATATTATTACTATTAGAACAGCCGGAATAATGGAAAGTCATTTAGCAGAAAAAGTAACCGTTTTAATGGAAAAATATTCAAAGTCATTTCGATTCGCATTTCTGCCTCATTTTTCAGGCGTATCATTCAGAATAAACAGGGTGGATAAAAATGAAAATCTGCTAAAGATTAAAGATGAATTTTTTCAAGCTATGAAGCCCTATGCTTATGGAATAAATAATGACACTTTAGAAGAAGTCCTCGGACTCAAATTAATTAATAATAATTTCACTATCGCTACAGCTGAATCCTGTACTGGTGGGTTAATAGGCAAGCGTTTAACAGATATTGCTGGAAGCTCAGAATATTTTTTAGGGAGCGTTACTGCCTATAGCAATCAATTGAAAACCTCTCTCTTAGATGTACCCAACGATATTATTAATACTCACGGAGCAGTGAGTGAAGAGACCGCTATGGAAATGGCAAAAGGGGTTAGAGATAAAACCAGGGCTGATATTGGCATCAGTACAACTGGCATTTCAGGACCTGGAGGGGGGACAAAAACTAAGCCTGTTGGATTGGTCTATATTGGAGTAGTAACGCCAGAAAATTCTATGGTAAAAAAATATAACTTTAGTTACGGCAGAAATATCCATCGGGAAATGACCACTACCGCCGCTTTAAATATAGCTCGATTGGCAATTGAACAAAATTGATGTTTTACCATTTTTGAACATCGTATATTCCCCGATAGAATTAAGTGTTAATTCCATTTGTATGAAAATATATTGTTCCCGGAAGGGTCAAAATATAAAATAATAAACAAGTTCCCGTTAAACCGATAAAGAAAGGAAAATTCAATGGAAGTTCAACAGAAAGAGAAAACATTAGACCTAGCAATTTCACAAATTGAAAAGCAATTTGGTCAGGGATCAATAATGCGAATGGGTGAAGATACCATCGTTAAAATTGAGGGTATTTCCACCGGTTCTATTTCACTGGATGCGGCATTAGGTATAGGGGGAATTCCCCGAGGTAGAATCACAGAAGTTTATGGTCCCGAATCTTCGGGAAAAACAACACTTTCCCTACACATAATAGCAGAAGCTCAAAAATCCGGTGGTTATGCTGCCTTTATTGATGCTGAACATGCAATGGATCCTGAATATGCTAAAAAATTAGGTGTTGATACTGATAATTTGTTAATCTCTCAACCAGACACTGGTG
>CAJWYZ010000079.1 GCA_913049525.1 uncultured Fidelibacterota bacterium
TAATCATAATTGGAGATTTTAGTGCCCCAATGGCTATGGGTAACTGAGGCCATAAGTCCCTGATTTCAAAAACAAACTTAGTGCTTTTTAACTTTTTAAATATCAGTGCCGGAATGGCCACAGTCAGAGGTGTACTGCTGGCAATTATTAAATCATATTTCAATTTTTTACCGATAATCATAACATACCCTAGATATGAGATATAAGAAAAAAATTTGGCGATAAAATTCATTTTATTCGCATATCGAATCGGGGCCCAATACACATTAATTCCCCATTCTTTAGAAAAAGAACTTTTAGATTGACCCTGCCAGTTCGCCGTGACCATATACACCGTATCACCCCTTTGGACCAGTCGTTTTGCAAATTCAAAGGATCGGGTTGAACCGGGCATGTTCAGTGTATTAAAGTACTGATGTATATATAGAATTTTCAAAATTATGGTGTTCTATACTAAAGAAAATTCACTTATTTCGATTGGATCCTGAAAAGCGTAAACATCTATATTTTTAAAGTTTTTCTGATAAATAAATAGGTCGCTAGAAAAAATCGCCAAACCGGATTTGTAGAAAATAAAGAATAAAACCGTCTTGGATATGTGGGACGTTTTAATCCATTTTCGACCAGCAAATAATCCGCATCCCAAAGGGAGAAGACTGACCAGTAACTCCCTCCCAGTTTAAAATTGCGTTCTTTTTCTATGAAGTAATAATCATTTCTTTGTTGGGGATAATCATGGTTTTGATGAATGATTGTAATTGACTCGGTAGCATCTATAACGGGCACTTTATTATAGCGTGCATTTTTTATCAGCCATCCGTCAAATCCCGGCCGGCCTACCACGAATGATGGTGGATTTAACTGGGAATCGCGGCGAAAGGTCCAGTAATCGATACCTGACATACGGTGAAGGCTTCCTTCTTCTTTTGCTTGATTGATTATTCTATCTTCCCATTCACCATTATCATCATACTCAATTAGAGTGGTCACATTCAAATCCCAACGGCGACCAATCATTAAAAATGGATCCCCATTTACAATATTATTCAGCCGATTAACTGAACTAATAAAAGACTGGGTTAAGATGATATCCGCATTGACTTGAACCACAATTTCATGGTTAGCATGTTCTTGTACATGGTTGAATACTCCGTCAATTAATGGGGTGCCAAACTCGTTAACGGGAATTCCATTTACATACTGGACACTTAATTCATGCGCTACTTTTTTTGTTGTACCTTCTTCATCTTCGAATAAAATAATTTGTACATCCGGGTGAAGATATTTCCAACTTCGAATCGCATTATACTGCAATATTTTAAAAGGACCTGTAAAAGACCGGGGGTTACTGAAAATTGTAATCATTATCGTGAAATATAATTAATCTTCTACGTTTTGCTGGGATTGAGCCTTGACCTGTTTATTGATCCAATTAAATGTTTTTTCCATTCCCGATTTTAGAGACTCAGAAACACGCCAGCCAATCTTTTCCAAATACAGATTATTATCTGAATTCCGACCTCTGACACCTAAGGGGCCAGAAATATTTTTTACTGTCAACTCTTTTTTTGAAATACCAATAACCATTCGGGCCAAATCATTAATACTTATCATTTCATCCGAGCCTATGTTAACAGGCCCTGTAAAGTCAGAATCCATTAATCGCCTAGTTGCTTCAATACATTCATCAATATAAAGGAATGATCGCGTTTGTTTACCATCACCCCAAACCTCTATTGAATTCCCATCTTCCGCCTCTGCCACTTTTCGACATAGTGCCGCTGGTGCTTTTTCCTTTCCGCCTGTCCATGTCCCTTCCGGGCCAAATATATTATGGTAACGGGCAATGCGCACGTTTAAGGCATAATTCCGGTAATATGATAAATAAAGCCGCTCACTGAATAGTTTTTCCCAACCATATTCAGAATCTGGGGCAGCAGGATAAGCAGAGCTTTCGACACAATTTGGGTTGTCCGGATCTAGCTGGTTATGCTCTGGGTACATGCACGCAGAAGAAGAATAAAAGATTTTATCCACGTTTCTTTTTATGCAAAGATCGGCAATATTTAAATTTATCTGTGCCGAATTATGCATGACATCGGCATCATGCTCACCGGTGAATATGTAACCTGCTCCTCCCATATCAGCTGCGAATTGGTATACCTCATCAATATTATCAGTGACGACGCTCCTACAGAATGCCTGTTCTCTTAAATCTCCCTGGATGAATTCATCGGCTACTTCATTTATATCCATAAATTCATGGTATTTTATATCGACTCCACGGACCCAATTGCCATCATCCTTCAAGCTTTTTACCATAGCGCCACCGATAAATCCCCCTGCGCCACACACTAATATTTTTTTCATTTCATTTCCTCTATAATTTTGACAATACCTTCTTTTATTCCGATTTCCGGTTGCCAGTATCTCAAAATACTCGGGTCCGGCTCGTTTCTTTTATCTAGTTGAACACCATCTTTTTGTTTGGCAGGAACAATTTCCGTCCCCGGGAATTGTCCCGCAATGATTTGGGCTATTTTTTGGATCGATATCCATTCAAAGCTGGTAATATGATATTCTGATTGTTTATCCAACTTATCAAATTGTTGACTGAGAGTATATAGACACTTTGAGCAATCATCGCCATGTAAAAATTGTCGCACTTCCGTTCCATCGGTTAACATGTCAATTCGCTTATTTTCTTTTGCCTTTTGAATAAAGTCAGTAATTACATGTGCTTTATCTTCATTGTGCTCAGGCGCATATACATTCCAAAATTTCACTGTGAGCCCTCCCAATGCATCTGTATATTTTTCTCCAATTGCTTTGGCGGTGCCATAGGGAGAATAAGTCATATTAGACATTTGGCTGGATGCGAAAATAAAGGGTGTTTTATGAATATTGAGTTCATGAAAAACATTTTCCATAATGGAAACATTATTATGTAAAAACTCATATGTTTTCTGATGATGTTCCAAGTATCGTGAACCGCCCACATCAAAGGCTAAAAAAAAGACGAAATCGGCAGCGGACATCCTTTTTGAAAGGAGAGAATTCCTATGAATTCGCAGATCCTCATTTTCTCCATTGAGAATATCAAATCCAAAAACATTGTGTCCCTGAGATCTAAGGTAGTTACACAAAGGTGAACCTATTTGACCTGCTGATCCCAAAACTAAATAATTCATAGCAAAACCCTATTGATTAAAAACAATCCTAGTAAATCCATCTTTATTCCAGAAATTTTGAACAATCGGCTTTGCCAACAACAAAAAGGCCGCCAGAATAACCCAAGACATGATAAGACTGTTGTAATGAAAAATACTTATTAATGGTGAATAAAGGGTGAAAGCATAAAATAAAGTCAGAGGAATTAAAAAGAATAATTTCCCCCGTATTACATTTTCATAGGTTATGGATCCAAACCATCCGATTAAGATCATAATCATCCCTGTACCTATAATAGAAAAATCCATAATCAAGCCCCGCAAGGCGGTGTAAATATTCGTTGAAAGATCTCCGGCAATAAGGATCGGTCCATATGAACCGAACTTCCTCTCAACTATATCGGTAAGACTTAAGGGCCCGGCAAAGGTGGATTGTCCGAATTGGATATTTCCATCATGTATCATCGTTACCCAATTTGAGAAAGCTGCAAGATATCCAAATAAGTAAGCTTTGAGCCGTTCCAATACCAGATCAGCTACTAATTCTCCCTGAGCTTGACGTAACCAATCCAAAAGGATAAATAACCCAACGAATAGGGTCGAAGCAAAAAGGAAAAACCTCTTGGATCGCTCATCAAAAAATTTATTCAAATTCTCTTGGAGTACGATCCTGGCGCCTAAAACTCCAGCATACCAGATCACAACGGTCGTAATGATGGTAAATCGGCTGGTTTCCATCAAGCCGAAGAGAATTGCAATAATTAATGGTAAAAAACACAAAAATGATTCTCGTATCTTCCGAGCCAATGGATATGCCAGACCCGCCAACAGGGAAGCGGGAAATAACCAATACCGGAAAAATTTTATATAGATGGGGTAATTGAGTATTTCTAAATATCGGTCTACGGATATTTCATTAGGCAGCATGAGCAGGTTGAAAATTGAAAAATTTAACTGGAATCGATTCATCGTAAAATCTAAAACCAGACCAACACCAATAAAAGTAAAAATTGAAGTAATAAAAACAGCAATAAAAAGTACTGGCTTATAATCCTTAAAACTGTTCTCAAAATTATTATTAATCGTTGCCTGCTCATCGATAGCATTAGTGAACAAAAGAGACCCAAATCCCACGGCCGAAATGAATAGGGTAATAATCCATAAACCATAAGGCTGTATGGAATAGTCAGGGGCAAAAAGTAAGGGCCCAATAGAATACAGCAACCATAACAAAGGAAAGAATACCCCCGGATGAATCCATGAGTTGTGAATTTTTCGAATAGATATCACAACCACAGTCTGAACAAGTAACGGTAAAATCAGTTGGAAATTCATAGCTGGAATTTACCAATCCAAAAATCTCGTGATACTATTATAGTCAATAAATTATATACCAAAGCTGAAGCTATTAATGTATAGGCTGTGGCAATTACCCCAATTTTTGGTATAAAAATTACATTCCCCATAATATTTATACCAACAGCAACCAGCATAAATATGAGCATTTTATTTGTTTTTTCCATCAATTCCAGCGGTTTGTGAATGAGCAAAGACCATTGCCATAGAAACCCGCCAATGAAGATCGGCAATACCACACCGGACATCTCAATGTTTAATCCCGGAGCCAGGAAACTCAACAGTTTTAAAACCCCTCCTTGGAATCCTAACAGGGTTAAAATACAAATTGCAAAGATTCCTCCTTGCAAAATCAATCCCCATTTTAAGGTTTTTACCACTAGGTTTTTTTTACCATTATTCCATTGATGTGTAAGAAAGGGGTGCAATGCCATAGTAATGGGAAATAGAATCAATGAGAAAAAACGTGTAAATATTTCAGCAAAACCTGCGTAGGAACCCATTTGAACTATACCAACATAATGCTCTAATAAATAGCGATCCAAAAATCGCAAAGATAAGCTGGTAGCAAACCAAAAGGAGATAGGAAATCCAAAAGAAAAGAATTTCTTCAACGACAGAAATGATTTCTCAAAATCTATATACCATTGTGTTCTTCCCTTTACTAAAAAGTAAAAAAGTGAGGGAAGCAAATAGGCAAAAATCAAACCTATTAAAATACTTTGATGAAATTTTCCGAAAAAATAGACCGCAATAACTGGACAGAAAATAAATAAAGAAGCCTGAAAGAGATTTAATTGTACAACTTTTGATGCTTGACGATTTGATTGTAACAGAACCAATATTGTTGAAAAAGATCCCATTGAAATGGATAAAACCGATAAAAGTAGGAAGGAAGAAGGTTTAGGAAATTGCAGAAGTTGCAAAACCACAATTAACGCTAATGATATTAAACATGAAAAAAGCCAACCTCCGGAAATTGCCGAAGCGATTAGGCCTTGTTTTTGAAGCCTGCTGAAATAACGAATGATAGATTGGTTGAACCAGGCAAAGGAAAATGCTGTACACATATTTACAAAAGAGAATAATAGGCTGTAATACCCAAACTCTTCAGGTCCCAGCCAACGGATAAATAATAAAACACTTAAAAATACTGCCACCCCCGGTATTGCTTTGGCCCAGGCGTAGGTGATCATATCTTTAACTAAAGAAAAGTGGACCTGTTTCATAAAGCGTAAAAAGACAATTAAAAAAGTGCAGATTGGTTATTAATTATATAGATAAAAGTAGTTAAAGGCTTATTCAAGCGCCGATAGAAATGGTTTCTTCCGACTCAATACGTTGGGAAAATTCTCGTAGGTAAACAGAAATAAAAGTTAATATGAATCCCAAAAATACTGATAACAAAATTGTTATAGCTGGTTTGGGGGATGTCATTTTCACCGGTTTGATAGGACCATCAATGATTTGGATCATGGGCGTTTTAGCCACTTCCTCTATTTTTGCCTCTTCATATTGTGTTTTCAAAGTAATATAGACACTATTTTGGATTACTAGTTCGCTGACCATTTCCTCTTCTATCATTAAAAGTGTCGGTGAATTTAGATTACGGTTTTTTTCACGGAAATCTCGGATTTCTTCCTGCATCATTTTTTTCTCATTGGAAACTTCCGATAGACGCTCTTCAATGAACCGGCGTTTAGCTCTAATCTGTCGAGTCTTCAAGTCCCGCAACAAAACACCAGACTCCTCTAATATAGCATTGGAAATATCCTGAGCGAATTGGGGTTCAAAAGCATCTACTTTCAAAGTTACGAGGGGCGACATACGGAATTTTTGTATGGAAACCATTTCTAGAAGATCCTCAATAGCCAATTTTGCCTTTATAAAATCATCCTGATCAGTATAATGTCCTTCGCGGGCTAAAATATTTATTAATACTTCAGCAGAACCATATTTATTTGTGGCCATATTTTTTGCAATAATATTCTGCATTAAGTTTTCACTTAGCACAATTTCCGGGTACAGTTCATCCCAAGGTGTGCCTGGGCTAATGCCTGTAGGGATTGCGAGGCCAATCTGAGCAGCTACTCCAGTAAAACCCGATAGTGTACTATTGTCATTGGAGATGGGCAAAACCTTAGTAACAGAGATAAATTTAGGCGTGGCCAAGACAAATACATAAAGGGCACTTAAGAAGGCACACAAAATAGGTAGGATAAATAAAATGGTCTTATATTTCTTAATAAGCTTGGCGGAAATGATATATGGTACAATCTTTTTTTGCGACGAATATTCTGCCGTTCCAGCTGGGATGTTAAGGTAAACTGCATTTTTTTCAGACTTATCGGTAAGTGGTTCAGCAATTTCCTGTTCATACTTCATATAATGCTTCGGTGGAATCGTATTGGTTTTAATCCAACCGGAAAGAGTCTGGGGGGTGATGTCAAAATATTCCGCCACTTGATAATTACGGCGAAAACCAAAATGGCGCATGACTT
>CAJWYZ010000080.1 GCA_913049525.1 uncultured Fidelibacterota bacterium
CCCCTTGTTGATTGTCCAAACGTATCTTCATCTGTACCATATCGCAATAATGGATCGTTAGAGCGAGATGCAATGGATTCTAAGAAATGTGCTTCAGATTTCCCTGATCTATCCGGTTGTTTATAGGCATACTCGATTGCCCAATAATCATAGGTCCCAGGTTTGGTTTGAAAAAAAGTTTCACCATCAAATACATTGATAGGTTGATAATCCATTACAGACCCACTAATACCATATTTTTTTGTAAAGGCAGGATCACTCAATTGTTCAATAGAGTAAATAGAACTGGCTTTAAAATTATGTCGTAATCCCAAGGTATGCCCCACTTCATGTAAAATCAAATCTACAATCCCATTGTGGATGTACTTTTGCAATTCTTCATCCGTCCCTTTAATTATTCCAGAAGTGGTCATAACATCCCATGCCGATGCCATTTCATCTTGGAGGTGATCTCCATACTGGCACATTTTAGATGAAAATTCTTCAGCGGGTTCTTCGGAATCAAAATCCATGCTCACTTGCCCGAGCATTGGAGTGACAAATTCCGTCTGTTCTCGGTAAAAGGCACGGACAAAATCGGCACTTATCCTAATATCTGCATCGTAAAGTTCTCCAGTATACGGGTTTGCTCGAGAGGGTCCAACCGCGTAGCCAGACCCAGGTTGAAACATCCAACGAATAGTTGAATATCTAACATCGGCAGGATCCCAATCAGCCTCATCAGGCATTTGCTTTACCACTATGGCATTCTTAAAACCAGCTGCCTCAAAGGCCTCATTCCAGCCTAATATCCCCTCACGAACAGCATCACGAAATTCATAGGGAATTGAATTTTCAAGCCAATAAACTATAGGTTGTTTTGGTTCAGAAATTTTTGCCTGGGGATTCTTCTTTTCCAAATTCCAGCGATTGACATAACGGATATAGGGTGAAATTTTACGAACATCTGTATAATCTTGATAAATGGTTACAAAGTGACCCACACGGTCATCAGCCAAACGGGGCTGATAATCCGTTTCAGGGATTGCCGAAAGGCTTACATGATAATTCACCAATACGCTGGTAGAGCTGGGAAGTGTATAAATATACTTTCCCTTTTTACCCTTAAAATGCAGGGCAATTTCAATTTCTGTATTGAACGGAAAAGATTTTAAATCTTTAAAATAGCTGTCTTTTTTATCAAAACTATAAATTCCCTGACTTTTACGTGTAACTTCTTCAATATCATAAATAAATAATTTTCCAATATCAACCAATATTGAACTATCCTTTGGGTGAGGGTCACTTTCAATTATAGTAGAGGAAAGAATAGAGTGAGAGGTATGTCTATCTACAGATCGGCTAAAAGGGGAGTCTTTGTCTGCCCGAAATTTTACATTTACATTTACAAATTGTACTCGGTTTCCAATCTGTTTAAACATAAATGGATATTCATTTAGCATGGAGCTTCCATCTAAATAATAACCGTCACCTGATTGACGGGTGAGACCCGCCAGGTAAACTTTCTCTAATTGATCTGGAAGTATAGAGAGGTAAGCTTTATTTTTTTCTTCACTCCAATAAATAGTGAACAGGCCTTCACTTTTTTTGAAGTCCTTAATTACATTCTTAAATGGCTTTTTACCATCTTTCTTCGTGCCTTTGGAAGATTTTTTTGATTGAACTTTTGTGGTGTCATCTAATAGAAAATCGATATTTAAATCTTGATAAGCGTCGGAAATCGAATAAGCAAAAGAGAGAAAAACTGTTAGGAAAAAATTTCTAATAATAAAATATATTCTGCGTTTAAAGGTGGATTGCACTGCAAAAAAAATACGACCATTCATTGAAAGGAATGAACAGATTTTTCAATAGCATTTATTTGAATTAATCATTAACTACCAATTGGGTGCCAGGTTGTTTTTATTTCAGAATGATCCATGATAAAATAAGGTGATTGACCTTTATTTATTAGCCAGTTTATTTTGTCATAATAGTGTATTCGTTTTACATTTTCAGATGCATTTTCCTGAATTGATTTATTCAATTCTAAATTTTCACCACAATACACAATACCATTTACATCTTTATGTGAGGAAAAATGTTCCGCTAGTTCAGAACTAAATCCGGTTAGGATATTAATCGCACCATTGGGAATATCGGATGCATGGAGAACTTCCGCGAAGGTAATGGCAGTAAGGGGGTTCTTTTCTGAAGCAAGACATACAATTGTATTACCACCAACAAAAGCCGGAGCAATGAGAGATACCAATCCCAGCAATGGATTGTCATTTGGAGAAATAATTGCAATCACACCCTGATATTCAGGAACAGAAAAATTATAATGTGCACTTGCAACAGGATTAACTGAGCTAAATAGAGCTTGGTATTTATCTGCCCATCCAGCATAATATACCAAACGATCAATTGTAATTTCTACTTCTTGAGTTGCATTATTTTTTGTAATACCAAAATGGTTTAATTCTTGAATAAACTGTTTTTTTCTGCCTTCTAAAGTCTCAGCAATTCGGTAGAGAATTTGTCCACGGTTATATGCGGTTCTACTACTCCATCCACTCACTGCTTTTCTTGCAAACTTAACTGCTTCCCTAAAATCTTTTCGGCTTGCCTGACACAAATTTACAGTAGTCTTTCCTTGAGAATCTTTAAGAGGGAAATACCTGCCAGATTCTGTTCGGGAGAATTTCCCATTAATATACAGCTTATAAGTTTTTTGAATATCAATTCGAGAATTCATGATAACTCCACATAAGGGTAAAGGCCATGTATTCCCCCTTCTCTACCCATTCCACTTTCTTTAAATCCACCAAATGGTGAAGTTGGATCAAATTTATTAAATGTATTTGCCCACAAAATACCCGCTCGCATTTGTTTGGTTATTTTAAATATTTTTGCTCCCTTATCTGTCCAAACTCCTCCGGAAAGTCCATAAGGAGTATTATTTGCTTTTTCAATAACTTCATCTACTGTTCTAAATGTTTGTACTGCTAATACAGGCCCAAATATTTCTTCCTGAACAACTCTGCTAGATTGGGCAACATTTGAGATTAACGTGGGTTTAAACCAATAACCGGATTTTGGGGTAGTACATTTAGATTGAAATAATACTCCACCTTCATCTTTTCCAGATTGTGTAATCTCAATAATTTTTTTTAGTTGCATTTTAGAATTAATGGCACCAATATCAGTATTTTTGTCAAGGGGGTCACCAATTATAAGTGTATCCATTCGATCCTTTAATTTGGATATCACTTCTTCAGCCACACATTCCTGTACATATAAACGGCTACCGGCACAGCAGACATGTCCTTGATTAAAAAAGATTCCATTAATAATCCCTTCCACTGCCTGATTAATTGCAGCGTCATCAAAAATAATGTGAGCTGCTTTTCCACCAAGCTCTAAAGTATATTTTTTTTGAGTCCCTGCCAAAGATTTCTGAATTATTTTCCCCACATCTGTTGAACCGGTGAATGCAATTTTATTGATATCGGGGTGATCAACAATTTTAATTCCCGTATCCCCTGCACCGGTAATAATATTTACTACCCCCGGAGGTAAATCGATATCTTGTAATAATTCGGCTAACTTCATGGCCGTTAAGGGAGTGGTTTCTGCAGGCTTTAGAACAACGGTGTTTCCACATGCCAAAGCAGGGGCTATTTTCCATGCAGCCATGAGAAGAGGAAAATTCCAAGGTATAATTTGTCCAGCAACACCTAATCCGTTTGCTTTCCTCCCCGGGAATGCATATTCGAGCTTATCAGCCCAGCCAGCATAATAGAAAAAATGTGCTACTGCTAATGGAATGTCAATATCGCGACTCTCACGAATTGGCTTTCCCCCATCCATTGATTCAATCACAGCAAATTCACGACCTCTTTCCTGTAATACCCTTGCAATACGATAGATATATTTGCTTCGTTCTTTTGGAGGCATTTTTGACCAGACATTTTTATAAGCATTTCGTGCTGATTTTACTGCAAAATCAACATCTGCCTGGTTTGCCACAGCCACTTCTGAAAGTTTCTTTTCAGTTGCGGGATTGATAGTGGAAAAATATTTACCACTTTGGGGTTCTGAAAACTTTCCCTTAATAAAAAGAGGGTAGCGTTCTTTAATTTCAATGAGATTTGTAGATTCTGGAGCTGGTGAATAACCAGTAATGAAATCTGTTTGGTTTGTCATCGCTAATCCTTCGAAAAATAATCTGCGGATTGATAAGCACCGCTTTGTTGTTTGGTGATTTGCATTAATAAATCATTTGCTAAAGAGCTAGCTCCAAAACGAAATAAGGTAGGAGTGAGCCATTCATTGCCAAGTATTTCTTTCACCATTACCAAGTATCGAATTGCGGTTTTGGAATCACTGATTCCCCCGGCAGGTTTCATCCCAATTTTTTTGTTTGTTTTTTGGTAAAAGTCTTTAATGGCTTCCAACATAACTAAGGAAATGGGTTGAGTAGCACCACATTTTGTCTTGCCCGTTGACGTTTTAATAAAATCTGCACCTGCCTTCATGGCAATTTCGCTTGCACGACGGATATTATCCAAAGTACTTAGCTCAGAGGTTTCTAAAATAACTTTGAGATGTATATTTCCGCACACTTCTTTCGTTTGGGCAATTTCATCAAATACAAGTTGAAAATCTCCAGAAAGAAATTTTCCTCGAGAAATAACCATATCTACTTCATCGGCGCCCTCACAAATGGCATATCGAACCTCTTCTAGTCGAGTTTTAAAATTGGTCTGTCCACTGGGAAAACCTGTGGCCACAGAGGCTACATTAATAGAGGTTTCATTCAATTCTTTTTTAGCTATTTTAACGAGTGAGGGATAAACACAAACGGCAGCAACATGAGGCAAATCAGAAATTCCATGATTCAGATGTTTTGCTTTAATACATAACTGCTGAACTTTTCCTGGTGTGTCCATTCCTTCCAGAGTGGTAAGATCAATCATACTTAAGGCCAACTTTAAAGCTGCTATTTTCGATGTCTTTTTTATGCTTCTGGAATTCAATCGGGAAACCCGTTCATTAACCCCAACCTGATCGATTACCGGAGTTTGCCGAAAATTTGCAATATTAATTTGATTTGCTTTCATTATCAGATTTCTTAACTGGGAATTTACAACTTATTAGACCAATTGTTTTACTACTTCAACTAAATTAGCAGCAATTTTCTCTGTCTTGCCTTCCGCATAAATTCGAATGATGGGTTCCGTATTTGATTTTCGAATATGAACCCAGGAATTTTCCCAAATCAGTTTTAATCCATCGGTTTTATCAGATTTTGCATCAGTAAAATTCAACTCAATTTTATCCATTGCAGATTTAGGGTCTACAAATCCCAATTTGATTTTATCTTTAACCATTGCAAATTGGGGCATGGATTTAAAAATTTCACTCACTTTTTGGGTATCCTGAGCCATGCGGTTTAAAAACATGGTAGCACCAACCAGTGAATCACGACCGTAATGGCTCTCGGGCAAAATAACTCCGCCATTACCTTCTCCGCCAAGTTCTGCGTTCACTTCCTTCATTTTGTTTACTACGTTTATTTCACCCACAGCTGACCGAATTACGGAACTTCCATATTTTTCTGCTACCCTATCAAGTGCCAATGTAGAAGATAGGTTGGTCACCAGTGGTTTTGTTGATCCGGTAGTATTGAAAAAACCATCTGCACAAATAGTAAGTGTATATTCTTCACTCAAAGGATGACCATTTTCATCCACCACAGCCAAACGATCACCATCGGGATCTGTTGCAAAGCCAGCATCTGCATTTTGTAATTGAACTGCTTCTCCCAGATTTTTCAAATTATCGGCTAATGGTTCAGGTCCACGGGGAAATTCTCCATTTGGCTCGCAAAATAGACGATGGACTTTACAACCCAGAGCTTCTAGCATAGCAGGCAGGGCATGTGAACCAGCACCATTAACAGCATCCACAACAACGGAAAATGAACGTTTTTTAATTGCATTCACATCATTAATAGATAGATTTAAAGTATGCTCAATATGAGCGTTATAACCGTGCTCTCTTTGCATAGCAGATCCGTTTTGTAATAGATTGAAAGTTTGGCTATCTGCAATTTCAAATAAGCGATTATTTTTTTCGCCATTGAGAAAGCAACCATCTGAATCAATAAATTTCAGACCATTCCATTCGGTTGGATTATGACTGGCAGTAATAACAATTCCGCCTGCCATTTTATTTTTTTCTACCAGAAATTGTGCTGTGGGAGTGGGAATTATTCCATAATTGAACGCTTTTCTGCCGCATTTTATGAGGGCATCACATCCAGTATTAATAAAAGATGTACCATGAGAACGGCTATCACGAGCGAGGAGAATATTACCATTCCCTTGTAGTTCGGAAAATGCCTGAATATGTCGAATTAATACTGAATCAGTAAGACTGTCTCCAACAATACCCCTAATTCCAGAAATTCCTCTTATTAATTGCATGGTCTAAATTAAAACAGAATGAAGGTGGATAAAAATGGAACAAAAAAAATCCAGATACTATCTGGATTTTCTTTTGTATTAAGTTTGTGCCTGAGAGAAAAGCGTAGGACGATATGGAACTCGTCTTCGTTTACTTCTCTTGGCAATTTTTCGTGCTTCACTGGGTTTGATGTAATAGGCACGTGCCCTTACATCTCTTAGAATTCCAGCTTTTTCCCATTTCTTTT
>CAJWYZ010000081.1 GCA_913049525.1 uncultured Fidelibacterota bacterium
TTTCTAGTACAACTGTACCAAATACAAAACTTTTAGAAAGATTATTTTCTTTCCCTATAATATAAGTTCTTAATATTTCTCCTAAACGTAATGGCAGTACGTTATTCCCAAAATATCCTATTAGTTCTGCTCTGTATAGTGATGAAACCGAAGGAGGGGCTGATTCTTTGAATAGCCATTTCCAACGTAACCCTCTCACCCAAACGGAACCCCATAAAAATATTGTTGCTAATATTAGATATACTAAATCGATTTGCTGAATAGATCGTTTAAAATCAATAAAATTAAAATCTTTAAATGCCCAATAAATACCAGCTAAACTGATAAAAACTCCTGTAATCACTTTCGGACTACCCGCCAGACCTACCATATTTATTTTGTGCTTTTTACTCATCTCAAATCAAAACTGCTGGAACTTTCATTTCCAATTTCTAAATTAAGATTCTTTTCTATTACTAAGGTAATATGAGAAAGTTCTGATCTCATTTCACTTTGAATTATAACAATTGATTCTAGATTGTTGGTATTAGGGTTAAAATAAGCTCGGACATCATTCCCTTTACCAAGCAACTTAATTTGATAGCCTCCATCTTTTTTCTGCTTAACAGGCAATGCTTTTATTTTTTTAATTTTTACCCATGAAAACAAGGATTTTTCCAATTGCTTATCTGGCTCTTGAATGAATATCTGATCTGTTCTTGAATCATAGCTTTTCCAAACCTTGCCATCAGATACAACTGTACGTGGACCTATTTCAAATCGAAATTTATTTTTCTTACCAACAGTAATTTTTCCTGGAATTAAAGTATCATTTTGACCTGGATAATATTGAGTCTCAATTTTTAATTGAAAGGATACTGATTTTATATCTTCATTGAGTATATCTTTATGCTCATCTATCCAACCATCAATTGGATTTGAGGCAAAACACAATGTGAGAAAGAAAATATACTTACCCACTAAAAATGGTATCTAAGTACGATTCATCCACTAAAACTTCACGTGCTTTACTGCCACTATAACCACTAATTATGCCTAAAGATTCTAATTCGTCCACCAGCCTGCCTGCACGACTATATCCAATTCGGAATTTTCGCTGTAATAGCGAAACAGACGCTTGTTGGTTTTGGATTACAAGGACAGCTGCATCCTTAAGAAGTTCATCCTGACCTTCTTCTAACACAAATTCTCCATCTGATTTTTCTTTTCTAGTTTCCGGAAGTAAAATTTCTTCCGGCTTGGGTTGATTTGATACATGTTCCATTATGGCTTCAATTTCATCCAAAGTTATATAAGCATTATGCAATCGAATTGGGGATGCAGTACCTGGTAATAGAAATAACAGATCTCCATTCCCAAGCAATTTTTCTGCACCCATCTGGTCAATAATTGTTCTTGAATCAATTTTTGAGGAAACCTGAAAGGCTATTCTTGCGGGAAAATTGGATTTGATTACCCCTGTAATTACATCCACAGAAGGTCTTTGTGTAGCAACAATTAAATGAATTCCCACAGCTCTAGCTTTCTGAGCCAATCGAGTGATAGGTTCTTCAATTGCACGACCCGAAGTTAGCATTAAATCTGCCAATTCATCTATCACAACAACTAAATAGGGCACCGTTTCCAAATCTGGGTTCTCTTTTTTTCTATCATGATATTCGCCTATATTGCGAACACGTGCATCAGCAAATACCTGAAATCTTCTTTCCATTTCTACAATGGCTGAGTCTAATATTCCAACCGCATTTTCAGGAGTTGTCATCACATATTCATCCAAATTTGGGGCTGTAATGAGATGATACCCCACCAATGTTTTATAGGTTGCTAATTCCAATTTTTTTGGGTCAATCAAAATAAATTTTACTTCATCAGGTTTTGCCTTGTATAATATTGAAATTATCATTGTATTTATACAGACCGACTTACCTGCACCAGTAGCACCAGCAACTAGAATATGAGGCATTTTCCCCAAATCAAAAATATATGCATCTCCCGTGGTGGTCTTGCCCAAACTAATACTTAATTTTGATTCAGCCTGAATAAATTGCTCAGAATTGATGATATTTTTTAAGAAAACGGTTGAAGGATTATCATTAGGGAGTTCAATACCAACTGATTTCGAACCTGGGATAGGTGCAATTATTCGTACCCTTTGGGCTTTCATTACCCGCGCCAGATCATCGGATAGGTTTGTAAATTTATTAACTCGAACGCCTTCTGCTGGCTCTATTTCAAAAAGTGTAATCACTGGCCCTGGTGATATACGTACAACTCTACCAGTTACTCCAAAAGTATCCAGAGCATGAGACAGTGAATTTGCTTTTCCCTTTAGCTCCTCTTCTGAATAGGGGTTCCGAATTTCTACTGGATCATGAAGGTAATCTAAAGTAGGCATTTTATATTGGCGATATTTTGCTCTACGCTCCTTCTCAGCATCCAAATCCCCTTCTTCAATTTCTTTCTCATCTTCGATTGCAATATTTTCTTCATATGAATCCTCTAAATCATTTTCAGTGGTTTCATCTTCTTCAGTTTTTGGTTCCAAATCTAATTCACTGACAGCTTGCTCCTCCATTGGTTCCTCAACTTCTTCAGAGGAAACTTCAATTTCTTCAGATTCAGGCGTATCACCACTGGGTGAAAGTTCCATTTCATTTTTCTGGATAATCACTTTTCCCAATGCTCTTCTTTCCTGCCATTCAGTCCATTTATCATTTATTTTCTGATAAATATTCTTGATTGCAGAATAAATAGAAAAATGAAACAATCCGCTAATTAATAGAATGAATACTACAATTTGAATTATACCAGATGCGTATATACCAAAAATATCAATGAGAAAATTCCATAAATTATATCCTATAAAACCTGGATATTCGGCTTCCCACATTCCCCCACGATATTGACCAACCCAGGCAATAAATAAGGACAACCAAATTCCAATTCCTGCTAAAAATCCAGAATAGTGTATAGTTTGTTCCCAATCTCTTTTTGTGAATAGTGTAAATCCAGCAAGACCCATAATAATGGGAAGGAAAAAAGTCCCCCAACCAAAAGAAAACTTCATTAAATAATAAGAAGTATAAATACCAAAAAGCCCCATGATATTCGTCTGGGCAACTTCAGGTGTTAATCCGGATGGTGTCTCATATGGATTATAGGTTGCAAAGCTTAAGAAAACGCAAAGTGCTAAAACACATAGAAGGATTCCTATAACTTCTTGCCGACGATAATTCATACTATAGGGTGATATAGTTTAACAATGAAGGGAAGTTTCATTAATAAACGGGGGTTTGATAATCTTGGCAGACACAAATTTATTCCGAATCTGAAGTGATATATTTTGACCTATTTTATGAAAGGGTATATCAACATAAGCCAAACCAATACCAGTTTTTAATTGTGGTGACTGGGTGCCACTGGTAACAACTCCAACTTTTTTGGAATCTACAAAAACTTCATAGCCTTGACGGGGTATTCCCCGTTCTTTCATAACAAAAGAAATTAATTGTCGGCCAGGTCTATTCTTTTTTATTTCTAATAAAGCATCTTTTCCTATAAAATCACCTTTAGATAATGCCGTTATCCAACTTAAGCCAGCTTCAATTGGATTTGTAGTATTATCAATATCATTTCCATAGAGACAATATTTCATTTCCATTCGTAAAATATCACGTGCTGCCAGCCCTGCCGGTTTAACACCAGCATTAATTAATTCAGCCCAAATATAAATCAATGAATTCGCATCCCCATAAATTTCGAATCCCAACTCTCCAGTATACCCCGTTCGGCTTACCATTACAGGATATCCACACACCAAAGCATCTTCAAAAGAATAAAAGGGCATCTTCAAATTTGCATGTGTATATGTAGATAATACATCACGGGATTGGGGACCTTGGAGAGCAATTAATGAATAATATTCGGAAACATTTTTTAGTATCACATTTTCTGTTTTGTGTTCATTCAGCCAATCAAAATTTTTCTGAATATTTGACGCATTCACAACCATGAAATATCCATCTAATTTTCGATATAAAATTAAATCATCAATTATTCCGCTGTCGGGGTAACACATAGCAGAATATTGAGCCTCACCAACTTGAAGTTTCTCCACATCATTGATAGTCATTTTCTGTAAAAATTCTTTTGCGCCCCTACCACTAATGGTAAACTCACCCATGTGGGAAACATCAAAAATGCCAACTTCATTACGAATAGCAAAATATTCTGATTGTATTCCATCTGGATAAGAAACTGGCATTTTATATCCAGCAAAAGGAACTAATTTAGCACCTGATTGGACATGGAAATTGTAAAGAGCCGTTTCCTTAATTGGTATATCTAATATTTCTTCAGTCATCGTAATTCTGCTAAAGCCTCTTTTATCAATTCTTCCGCATTTAACTTTTCACTTTGGTTTGAAGCTTTTGAAATCGCATTTTTAATATCCTTCATTTGGAATCCCAATGCTAGAAGTGCATCATAGGCATCACTGACTTGTGGAGTAACATCTAATTCCTCTTTCGGCAATTCATCCTTGGAAAGTTTGACAAATTTATCTTTCAATTCCACGATAATCCTTCTCGCGGTTTTAGGGCCTATCCCCGGCAAGGCAGTTAACATACCAACTTCACTTGCAATCAATCGTCTTTTAAATTCGTCCGGAGAAACTGCAGATAGCAGAACAATAGCAGTTTTGGGGCCAATGCCGGAGACACCAATAAGCATCATGAATAGTTCCCTCTCTGTTACTTCGCTAAAAGCAAACAGTTGTTGATTATTTTCCGTTACATGAAAATAGGTGAGAAGGGATACCTCTTCCCCTGGTTTAGGAAGATTATCATAGGTATTATTTGAGATAAAGCAGACATATCCCAGGCCACCAGTTTCAATAATAATTTCTTCTGGCATTTTTCGGGTAAGTTTCCCCCTAATACTTACAATCATAAATCTGCCATCCTGAATTGATGATCATGACAGAGTGCGATTGCTAATGCATCAGCGGCATCAATGGGCTCGGGATTATGATCCATTTTCAATTTTGCTTTTACCATAAATTGCACCTGCGTTTTATGTGCATTTCCATTGCCAGTTATGGATTGTTTTACCTTCCGTGCAGAATATTCATATATTGGAATATTTTTTGAGGCCGCTGCTACCATTGATGCCCCTCTTGCCTGCCCCAAACGCATTGCAGATTTTACATTTTTACCATAAAATACTTCTTCAATTGCAAATATTTGGGGATTATAATTCGAAATTATTTCACACACATCATTGAAAATTGTAAGGAGCCTTTTCGCAAGGGTATCTTTAATTTTCGGTTTGATAATCCCATAATCTATCAATGTGGTTTGATTATTACTTACATTTATAATTCCAAATCCTGTTTGCACAAGTCCCGGATCTATTCCAATTATTTTCAATTACAGCAGTGAACCTAGCTCAGATTCATCCAAATCAAAATTTGAATATACTTTTTGAATATCTTCGTTTTCTTCAAGTTTTTCTAGAAGCTGCAACAATTGTTTGGCATCTGCTCCACTTACATTAACAGAATTTATGGGAGACAGTCCAACTTCTCCTTCTATTTCATAACCTTCTTTTTCTAATCCATCACTTACATCTCCAAACAATTCTGGTGATGTTGTAATTTCAATAACATCATTATCAGATCCAAAATCATCTGCTCCGAGCTCTAGCGATTTTTCCAAAACAACATCTTCATCCACACTCCTTTTGTTAAGGGTAATGGTTCCTTTCTTTTCAAACATCCAATTTACACAACCAGACTCTCCTAAATTTCCTCCATTTTTAGACATGATATGACGAATATCCGGAACGGTTCTATTTTTATTATCCGTCATCACTTCCATCATGATGGCTACACCTCCCGGGCCATATCCTTCATAGATATAATTTTCATATTTCATTCCCGGTAAATTTCCAATTCCCTTATTTATAGCCCGCTCAATATTGGCTGAAGGCATATTCACAGCCTTCGCTTTTTTTATTGCAAGCCTTAATGCAGGGTTCATTTCATGATCACCTCCACCTTCTCGAGCAGCTAAAGTGATATCTTTGGAAACTTGTGTAAATGCCGCTCCACGCCTGGCATCTGCAGCACCTTTCTTACGCTTAATAGTTGACCACTTACTATGTCCTGACATAATTTCTCTTCTATTTATTTAATATGAGTTTATACCCTAAATTTAGCAATTTAATTCAGGGATTTCTATATTAGAATTTAATATTATTGAATCAGTCTAATCTGATCATTAGATATCCACCCTGTTTTACCATCCAATAATTCAATTTCAACCCAGTCATTCTCTAATTGGTTAATAGATACTTTTAATCCTTCATGAACTTCAAACAGGCGAGTAGAAAATGTGTTAGGCTCTGAACGAACTTCAGCTTTTAAGGAATAAATAACTCCCAGGTTAAGCGAATTATCAGTCCAAATAGAATGGAAAGTCAAGAATAGAGAAATAAAAAATATTGTTAAAATAACCCCTCTTAAATTTTGAACTAATGAAAATAGGAATAATCGATTTACTGTTACTGATAGAGAAAATAAGAAAAATATGAAAAGTGTAATAT
>CAJWYZ010000082.1 GCA_913049525.1 uncultured Fidelibacterota bacterium
GTGATGATAACACCATGGCCAGCAGCAGTCATGTACGAGTAGGGGATCCTGATATTACCTCTGATGACCAGATATTTGTATTGAGTGATCCCAGTGGTTCTGATTCTTTGCGGATCAGGCCGATTACCATTGCAGAAGGGACTGTGCCCGTGATCACGGCTGCTGATGATATAGAGTTAACGCTCCCTGAGGAGTTAACGTGGGACCCGGATCGACTGCCAGCTGTCACTGGCAGCGCTGCTGCGTACCTGGAGAGTACAACATTAACGTCGAGTAATCTTTCTTCGAGTAATCATGTATTGACCATTGCTGTAAACCAGGATTTTGATCCGGCTCATAACCAGTTAGTGTTAAGTAATGGTTATGTGCTTCCCACTGCTGTGATGTCAGATACAGGCCGTATCCAGCTGGAGGTTAATAAGTGGGTAGATGGTACTGACGCAGTGGATGCAGCCTACAAGGTGGTAGATGATGTAATTATTACTACGGCGGAGCAGACCTTTGTGTTAAGTGATGTTCAGGCGCCTATGGCTATGATTACGATCAGCAGGGTAGGCAGCTGGGAGGTGCTGGACAATCGGCCTTATCGTATCATTTTGCCGGAGGCTTTTTATTTTAAGGATGGTGACGTAAATGTAGATCCCTCTTATCCATTGACTATCAGCAATGACACATTACGTTTTACCAGCAGCAGCACAGCGGGCAGCACGATTACGTTGACCGGCACGTATCTGCTGCAGGACACCCAGGTACCATCCTCTATCACCCTGTCTGTTAACCCGGAGGAGACGGTAAACACCGTTACAGACAGTACGCTCCGTATCGGTCAGCCGTCTGTTAAGTTTGCCGGTGGTGAGCAGATATTTGTATTAAGTGATGGCGATGTTGATCTAGGTACTATTATTTACAGTGATAGTGTTGCCGGTACGGCGATACCGGGAGAGGATATCCGCATCTATATTCCGGATAATCCATCTATTGACTGGCAATCTGGCGGCAGTGCTTTGTTGACGCAGGGTACAGGGGCAGTAGCATCTAGTGTTACTATAGATGCTGATACGTTGGTGGTGACGGTCACCAGTGCTTTATCGTATGATGCAGTGGTTCAGATCAGTGGTGCACAACTGGACCTGGGGTCAGTGGAGACGGATACGACTTTATTGAGAATGTTTGTCAACCGGGTGAACGGTGATGATAACACCATGGCCAGCAGCAGTCATGTACGAGTAGGGGATCCTGATATATATTCAGCAGCAATTCAAACATTTATTGCGACTGATGCAACCGCTGAAGTCATTGAAAAAATTCATATAGTTGAAAATGAGAATGTTTCATGTATAAATCATAATGACCATATTAAAATAATTATTCCAGATGAAATTGGAATTTGGTGGAATGATAATATTGAGCAAAATCCTGAAGGTGTATATTTCATAGAAAATATGCAAAATGCAGAGGATCATTTAAATATGGTAACAGAAAGATTTCAGATCAGTTCTTCAAATAAAGAACTAACAATTTTTGTGGATTCCGATTTTGATCCAGGAGATAGTCTTATCATTGGTGGTTTAACAGTGAATGTTAGTGGTGAAGAATATTTAATTAGTAATCAATATTTTGAATTGGCCGTCAATAGTAACGATACAATAAACATTGAATATATCGATTCATTTCCATTGATTATTACTAGTCCTGAACTAATATTTACTGAAGAAATAGGTTTAGTGGTAAATGATCCCCCAACAGCTTTTAACGGGTTGTTTTTACAAGAACATGATCAATATGGAACAATCAAAAAAGATCAAAGAGTGCAAATAGTATTGCCAAGTGATCCACCAGAATTAAAATGGTCCAGCGAATCTATCATTACCGATACAACTTATTTATATAGTGACTCGATGGAAATAATATCTAATGGAAAAGTATTTTCTTTTGTACCAAAAGAAAATTTTCCCCTTAATTATGAATTAGATCTTGGAGAATTAAAAATTGATACCGTTTCAACACGAATAATTGATGGTGAAGATTTAGCTTTCAAAATAAGAAATAGTTCAACAACATATTTATTTTCAGAAAAAGATGTTGGAATAATAAAATCGTATTGGGTGGCTGATCCGGAAGTTTATAGTCGTATTGATCAAATATATTATTTAAGAAAATTAGATGGGCAAATTTTAGTTGAAGCATTAAATACGTTGGTTATCCGTGATGATGATATTAATCCCATTATGAATACATTAAGACAATCAGTGCGCGTAAAATTACCTGAAAACGCAAAGTGGAATATTATAGATGATTTTATTATTCAATCTGGAGACGCAGCAGGTAACTTATTAAGTGTAGTTTCATTTTCGGAAGACTCTTCGGCCGTAAATTTGACTTTTCAACAAAATTTTGGTATAAATGATTCTTTGCTTGTTCATGGGTTGAGCATTATTCCCTTTTCGCCATCTGAAGTAATAGATCATTTATTAATTTCGTTTAACCAGGGTGAATCAATTAATCTAATTGATGAAAAAGATTTTTATGTCGGTGAGATTAGTTTTACTTCCACCAATGAAAATATTGTTTTAAGGGGGGGGGGTAACACTGGAAAATTATCGCGTATTCGTCTTGAAGAGAAATCCATTTTACCCAGATTGAATAATCTTATTTTAAACATTCCACCTGAATTATCAGTTGTCTGGTCAGAAGAAAATGTATTTACTGCTGAGACATTTGATGGTACATCGCAAACAGTACTTGAAAAGCTTGATATTGAACATATTATTATTGATCCTGAGTCGGAACAAAAATTAATTATACCCTTTATTGGACAGAATCAGATGGTGCCAGGTGATATTATTTATATTGGTGACCTTTTATACAATAATGAATCTGATTTGAATACTCAATCAAGAATAACATATTTAGGTTTGGAAGTTGCTAATGGAATATTCGTACCGGACAGCATCCCTACTTATCTTGCGTCAGCATATTTTGAGAGTTTTTCAGGTAACAATATTATTAATAGAGATATCTTACATGCTTTTCGGCTAAACGAAATGATTATTGCAAATGATACTATGTTATTTAACCTTTTCGGGGTTGAGTTAGTTGAAGCTGGTGATACACTTTTAATGAGTGTGCCAAACGAATTTTCCATTTTATGGTCTGATTCTATTGAAAACAATATATCTATTACAGATACTAATGGAAATGATTGGAAAGATAGTACAATTTCAATATCTATTAATGATCAGCATGATGAGCTTTCTCTAATATTTAATGATGATATAGAAGGCAATACTCTCTCAATTAATAATTTACAAGTTGATATTGCTGATTCAACGGGAATCGGCTACATAAAATTATTCAAAAAAAATACTGGCGAATATTTAGGAGTAGATAAATATCCCATAGCAGTAGGAACACCTAGAATAAACTTTTTAGAAGATAAGAATATTGTATGGCTGAATGCTGATAGAAATAAAAAATTACCTACATTTAAAATAATCGAATCTATTATACCTCTTTTAACTGATCATTTTTCATTGGTTTTGTATGATTCATCACTTTCAACATTCATACAATTTGACACTTCTATCACTGATGAAATTGAATATTCTTTACAGTTTTATCCAGAAATAGAATTCAGTGAAGATAATAGGATGATAACATTTAGCAATTTTGGTGATGGATTCGGTGACGAACTTGCAATTAGTAATATACCATTAGTTATAAGGGATGATGTATTTAATATTCAAAATCCTACAGACTTGTTAAGGCAATCATTAAGAGTTTCTATAAATAATCGTTATTTGGACAATTATTCTGTAACTAAAACAGAATTAGAATTGACTCCATCTCTGTTTTTTACTGAACCGTTAGTATATAATCAGAATGAAATCAATAAAATAAGTTTTAACATTAAGAATAATTTCTTAATGGATTCTCAAAGTGACTTTTCTACTATGGCTGAAGATATTTCATTATTCATAGGGTCTGATACTATTTCTTTTGATAATGATATTAATGTTATAACACGGTTCATTGACCAAATTGAGGTTGAGAATTATTTATATCAAAATTTGACAGAATTAACTTTAAATATTGATGAAGAAATTGTTGAACTAATAAACATCTATTTAGATCACATGAGCGTTAATAAAGATAAAACCGCATTGAAAATATTGTATAATTTGCTAATTGATAGAGAAGATCTAGAAGAACTTAAATTTTACCCTGATATATTACCATTTATGATCGATTTTATTGATAATTTTAGAAGTTTTAATTCAGATTCAACATTTTTAGAAATTGATTTAAACACTGATGTAGAAACTATTGGTGTGCCTTCTGTGAGAGTAGCTTCTGCTCTAACATTATTTGACACTACATTACATGAAATAAGCCATACTTTTAATGTAGTGGATAATAATAAAATCCGGTTAAATCTTGATCAACTATTAAATAACGAAAAAGATGGATTATACAAAATAACTCTGATGTTCAATTATTTTTCAGATACGAGCTCCATACCATTTCAAAGATATTATTTACTTGATAGAACATCCCCAGATATTTACCAGTTTTCTCCATTCCCTGGTCAAAAGTCTGATGGTAGCGGACAGGATATTACAGTTAATGATACTTTAGGTTTATATATTACTGATGGTCCAGTTTATTTTGATATTCAAGGCGTTATATATCCAGATAGTGGAACATTTCCAATTGACCTTACATATATCTTTGATAATCAAAAAACCATTCAATATGGTTTGAGTATAAATAATAATAATTTTGCCTTTCAAGCAGACTCCTTTATGGTTGATAGTAGTTTGAATGGACATTATTCTATCGATAATAATTTATATCAATCTAATTTAATTAATCAAAGTGGCGACCTATCCTATGCATTTACAATTAGAGACAAGGCTGGCAACAGTAATAATATTGATGTTTTATTTTATCTAGTACTCAATCAAAATTCAGCCAATGCGCATTTTTTCAATTATCCCAACCCTTTTTCACCGAGAAATAGTGAAATCACTAATTTTCGTTATACACTCTTGAAGGACACTGAATGGGGGAAATTATTTATATTTGATAGTAATGGAGATCTTGTATATTTATATCAACTAAAAGAATATGAATTATCTTCTGGTACGCATAATATACTTTGGGATGGAAATTCTATTTATGGTTCAAAATTAGCAAACGGTGTATATTTCTCAATAATAGAATTTCCAAAAAATAAGACGAGATTTAATAAAATTGCAGTCATAAATTAATGAAAATTATCTTTATATACTTAATATCATTACCAATGATAATATTTGGTGATGAATCGGGCGGATTATCATTTTTAAATATTCCCACTTCAGGTAATTCTGCTTCTCTGGGGAACACAATAACTGCTGATTTATACAGGCCAACTTCCTTATTACAAAATCCTGCAAATATATGGCAGAATTCACAACATACCTTTAGTATTTCAAAAAGATCAGCAATAACTCAAACAAATTATTTAAATGGCTTTTATGGTTTAAAAATCCGAGATTTAACTTTTTGCTTGGGTGTTGTTCAATATGGAGTAAATAAAATTGAGGAATATGATACCGAGGCAAATTTTCAGGGTTATTTTAATTTTCAAAATTGGGCAATTGCTCTAGGGACCTCGAAGAGAATGTCAGGTATGCTTTTTGGTATTGGTGTCAGTCATATCACTCAAAATTTCACTCAAATTTCATATAATAAGGAAAATTTTTTGGGATTAGACATAGGTGTGACTGTAATGGATTTATTATATAGAAATAATAATGTTATTTTAACTGTTTCATATGTCAATAAAATTATGTTTGACATCCCGGACTTTCAGCAGGTTAATTCAGCTACAAGTAATAATATTCTTGGTATTAAGACATTGTTTAGACAAAATTCAATTTCATTATCAATTTTTTCAGATTTATTATTTAATGCAAATAGTAAAATGGTTAATATGCGTGCTGGGTTGCAACCACAAATTAATTTTAAAAATAATGTGTTAACGAATGCTGGAATTAATATTGGATTAAATAAATTGCCTTTATATTGGACAGATGATGATATATTTAATGATGATTTTATAGAGTATAGTCGCAAACTTTCTATAGGTGGATATTTAGAAATTATGTTACCGGTAATTAATCAAAATATGCTCATTAATTATGCTTATGAAAATCATAAAGTATTACCAGCGAGCCAATATGTATCAATTCAGTTTTCTATTTAATGTGAAACTGGTAAAAAATAATAAGGATTAGAATTTGAAATTGAAGATAAAAGATTTAATCTAAAGGAGTTTGTAATGAAAAAGACATTATTAATTATAACAGCATTTCTATTTATCACATCTACTGCATTTCCACAAGCCAAAATGGATATGAATAATCTAATGGATAGGGGTGGACTTCTATACGCACCAAATAAAGAGAAGCCATTTTCTGGGAGTGTATTTGCCTTGTACGACAATGGTCAGAAAAAATTAAATGGCAGATATAGAAACGGTATCAAAAATGGTAAAT
>CAJWYZ010000083.1 GCA_913049525.1 uncultured Fidelibacterota bacterium
GGTCTGGGATCCAAAAACAGATGAAATATGGACGCGTCATATAGGTTTTTCAAAAATTATATTCGCATTGCCTCTTGGCTTTCTGTTTGCCTGGATACTCTGTATCCCTGGACTTGAGAAACTTTTTGGTTACATTTATGATTTTATATCCAATAATCGGACCTCTATAAGTAAAATGACAGGTCAGCCCGCCTGTGGTATAAATCAAGGAGAGCATACGCCTTCAATAGAAAGGGAAGATCATGCACTGCTTATAAGGGGTCGAAAGCTAATATGGATGATATCAAATATTCTGGTACTATCACTTTTAATAGGTGCGGTTGATTATTCCACAAAAATAAATGATGGGTTGCAGAAACGTTTTTCAAAAGAAGAAAAGAAGCTTAAAAAATCGGCTCAGTCAGAAAAATTCCAAAGCCCCCGGAATGCGATGAAGCGTATCTTATTATATCCCCGTATGTATCAGAAATGGAATATGTTTTCTCCAAAGGTGATAACCTATGAAAATTGGCTTATGGCAGATATTACATTTGAAAATGGAGAGACTCTGTCACTCTTTAGGGGTAGTGATGACATTGAAAATAGGTTTGAGAGAGAATATTTCACACCCTATAATAATCAATTCTGGAGAAAATTGTTTGGCAGGCTAGGGAAAACCAGCTATGAAAGATATATTCCTAAATTTAAGAAATGGCTCATGGAAACTGAGTATTTCTCTGAATATGGAAACCGTAAAGTTATTGATGTAAAACTTTGGAAGTTAAGCGAAAAATCATTAGATATAGACAGCCCTGTTGATAAACGGCCAAAGGTGAGTAAAAGAGAATTAAAAAAGAAAGATCGATCGGCTCGGAAAAGTAGAAAAAGCAGCCCGGAAAAAAATCAGAACAATAGGTCCTATAAAAAACCAAAGATCAAGTAATTTCCATTTCCATCATAAATTTATAGGCGGCCTCGTAGTCATTTTCGATTTCACCATCCAATATGGCTTCTTCAATAGCTTCTTTAATTTCCCCAACCTGTCTTCCGGGTTTCAGTTTAAATATTTCCATTATTTCTTCACCTCGAACCGGTGACTGAAATTTTCGCATTTCATCCCGCAGTTTTACATCCTGCATGAGCGTTTCCACCCTCTCGAAATTGCCCATATATTTTTTCACCCTTTTCGGGTCTTTCGTGGTAATATCTGCTCGGCAAAGCATCATGAGGTCATCTACATGCTCTCCCGCTTCTGCCATCACCCTCCGGATTGCACTATCAGTTATTTCTTTTTTCGCTAAGGCTATAGGCCTGAGGTGCAGTTTGGTAAGCAGCATGAGGTAGTCCCTTAGATTATTGGAAAGTTTCATCCTCCGAGCGACTTTTTTCAGCATACGCCGGCCAATTTCATCATGTCCATGGAAAGTCCAGCCCTTTTTTGGCTCAAATTTTTTGGTGGAAGGTTTAGCAATATCGTGAACCAGGGCAGCAAAGCGGACATCCATTTTATCAGTAAGCTTGGCAACATTATCCACCACTTGAAGGGTATGGGTAAAAACATCTTTATGCCCCATTCCGTTTATAATTTCAACTCCAGACATAATATCCATTTCTGGGAAAACGTGGGTAAGTAGCCCCGTTTCTTTCATAAGGTAAAAAGCAATACTGGGTTTTTCAGTTGTGAGAGATTTTATAATTTCATCTCTAATTCTTTCCCATGAAACAATTTCAAGGCGATGGATATTTCGTGAAATACTATCTAAGGTAGCAGCAGCAATTTCATATTGTAATTGGGCTGAAAAACGCACTGCTCTGAGCATTCTAAGGGGGTCATCTGAAAACGTCTCATCTGGGTCAAGTGGAGTAATCAAAAGTCCTTTTTGCAGATCTTTTATTCCACCAAAAGGATCATATAATTCTCCAAAGCTGGAGGGTATCAAAGAGGCTGCAATAGCATTAATGGTAAAATCTCGTCGAGACATGTCTTCTTCAACCGTTGAAGAAGTAATTTCTGGTTTCCGGGAATCTGATTGATATTTTTCTTTACGGGCCGTGGCAACTTCTATATCAACATTGGGGTAGGGGATGAGTGCTGTACCAAATTTATCATAATCTACGGTAACGTTTACCTTAAGTTCACTTGCCAATAATTTGGCAAAGGCAACACCGTCACCCTCTACCATAATATCAATATCTTGACACGATTTGCCTAAAAGTGTATCCCGAACATATCCTCCAACAATATAGGTAGGAATGTTTTCCTTATCTCCCAAACCACCTGCAATAGTCAGAATATCTTCATGGGGATTATTTTCTTTTAATAATTGGCTAATACTACTCATACAGGGTTTAAAATTAGGAGTAATAAATTTTATATAGGAAACAAAATTACCATAATGGACAAAAAATTTACTGCCCTAAAATCCTGAAATAGACGTAATTTTTGCACCGGGAGTTTCCCCAATTACTATTCAAAAACCACACAAAGAGGTAAAATGCATAAAAATCCAGTAAAATATGTATTTGTATTTGGAGGTGTATTATCAGGGTTAGGTAAAGGGATTGTGGCTTCTTCTCTTGGGTTTTTACTAAAATCCAGAGGGTATAAAGTCACCATCCATAAGCTTGACCCTTACCTGAATGTAGATCCAGGAACAATGAATCCTTTTCAACATGGAGAAGTATTTGTGTTAGATGATGGTTCTGAAACTGATTTAGATTTAGGTCATTACGAACGATTTATAGATGAATCTCTCAGCAGTATAAATACCACGTCATCAGGGCGAATTTATTGGGATGTGTTAGAGCGGGAGCGTCGTGGTGATTATTTAGGCGATACTATTCAGGTCATTCCCCATATTACGGATGAAATTAAACGCCGTATAAAAGCGGTAAATGTTCGAAGAAAGTATGATGTGGTAATAACAGAAGTGGGGGGCACCGTAGGAGACATTGAAGGCCTGCCGTTTTATGAAGCAATACGCCAATTTATTCTTGAGGTAGGCAAAGAAAATTCTCTCGTAATTCATACTACTTTGTTGCCATTTATAAGTGCTGCTGGTGAAATGAAAACCAAACCTACCCAGCATAGTGTAATGCGACTGAGAGAAATTGGTTTGGAACCAAACATACTTGTTTGCCGAACAGAAGCAGATCATCATATCACTACAAAGCTTAAGAAAAAATTGGGATTATTCTGCAATGTTGAAACAGAGCATGTATTTGAATCTCCTGATGTTGAAACAATCTATGAAATTCCACTGGTTTTGAATGATCAGAAATTTGATGTTTCCATTTTGAAAAGATTGGGACTGAAAGTATCCAAGCATCAGGAAAATATTAACATACTTGAAAGTTCAATAGGCCGGTTTAAAAATCCTAAAAATAGTGTAACCGTTGCCCTTTGTGGAAAATACAATGGGCTTCATGATGCCTATAAAAGTATCATTGAAGCATTCATTCACGCAGGCATAGAAAATGATACCGAGGTGAATGTTAAGTGGGTGGACACCGAAAAATTGGAGGAGACAAAGGATGTAAAAGGAGCATTCAATAATGTGGATGGATTGCTTATCCCCGGCGGGTTTGGAAATAGGGGCATTGAGGGTAAAATAATGGTTTCTAAATATGCGAGGGAGAATGGAATTCCATTTTTTGGTATTTGTTTAGGGCTCCAATGTGCAATAATAGATTTTGCCCGTCATGTTTGTGGGTGGAAAAATGCAAATAGTTCTGAATTTGTTATGAGATGTAAATCTCCTGTAATTGACTTAATGCAAGGTCAACGGAATGTTAACACCAAGGGGGCGACTATGCGTTTGGGCACTTATCCCTGTAGAGTAAAGGGCAAAACTCGGGCGTATAAGGCTTATGGAAAACGGAATATTCATGAACGACATCGCCACCGTTATGAGGTAAATAACCGCTATCGTAAAAAAATGGAACAATTGGGATTGATTGTGAGTGGCGAAAATATAGATCTAAATTTAGTTGAAATGATTGAGCTGAAAGATCACCCCTGGTTTGTGGCGGTGCAATTTCATCCTGAATTAAAAAGCAGGATTGTAAATGTTCATCCTCTTTTCCGAGATTTTATTGCAGCGGCAATATGCGAAAAGGAAAACAAGCAGAATATTCAAAGTCTTCAAATGGAACAGACTCCCTAAATTTGAGAGTTAATTTCAAATTAATATTAATAATATTGTTTTTTGCTTGTTCAGGGAAAACTGAAATCAATGAGAGTGAGTCTTCAGAAGAATTAATGGAAAATGAAATATGGAATCCTTTTATCATACTCAGTCGAGAGGAAAATAAGATAGTAACTGCTAAATCAGACAAATTATATAAGAAATCTAGTGAAATGGCATTATTAGTTGGAAATGTTGAAGCTGATTTTTTCAATGAATTGGGAGATCACAGGAGCATTTTGTATTCTGATTCTGCCCGAATAAATGAACAGAATAACAATCTCCGTGCCAATGGAAATGTAGTTGTGGTTTCAGATAGTGGGTATACGCTTACCACCAGTGAAATTCTCTGGGACAATCGCTATCGAATGATAATTGCAGAAGATTCCGTTATGTTCACCACCACTGATGGGGATACTCTTTATGGAGTAGGATTTGAATCTGATATGGATCTTGAGCGTTGGAAAATTTCCAGACCATTTGGTATAGCAAGGGATGGTATATAAAATGGTATTGTCAAATACTACAATATTATCTGGCAACAATCTTCGTAAATCATACGGCAATAAAGAAATAGTTAAAGGGATTTCAATAAATGTTAAGCGGGGTGAAGTAGTAGGATTATTAGGACCAAACGGAGCAGGGAAAACCACAACATTTTACATGATAACGGGGATGATTCGTCCCAATAGCGGGGAAGTAAAATTAGATGAAACCAATATAACCAGTCTTCCAATGTATCAACGGGCGAGAAAAGGAATTGGTTATCTTGCTCAGGAACCTTCCGTATTCACTAAACTTTCTGTAGAGGATAATCTCAGATTAGTTTTAGAAATGACCGCCTTGACCAAAGAGGAGCAATCACAACGACTAGAAAAACTGTTGACTGATTTTTCTATAGATCATATACGAAAAAGTAAAGCCTATACTTTATCTGGTGGAGAAAGAAGGCGAACGGAAATAGCCAGGGCTCTGGTTATGGAACCCAAATTTATATTGTTGGATGAACCTTTTTCAGGTATTGATCCTATTGCGGTGGAAGATATACAGCAAATCATTTTCGATTTAAAATCAAGAAATATTGGGGTTCTCATTACTGATCATAATGTGAGGGAAACACTTACCATTACGGATCGCGCCTATCTTTTATACGAAGGTGATATTTTAAAATCAGGTTCGGCAAGGGAACTCACAGAAGATGAGGAAGCAAGGAGGCTTTATTTAGGCAGCAAATTTAAAATGGATTTTATAGATGCCTAAGATTTCTCAAAAACTTTCTCTCAAACAGCAGTTATCTCCCCAGCAGGTTTTACAAGCCAGCCTTTTACAGCTTAACCTTCCTCTTTTAGAGCAACGTATTCTTCAAGAATTAGAACTTAATCCTGCATTGGAAATGATGGAATTGCCTGACGGGGTGGAAAATGAGGAGAATCCTGAAGAAAAATTAGAATCTGAAGAAGAGATTGAATTTGAATGGGAAGAACTCCTAGGCGTAAATGATGATTATGAATACCCTAAAGCCCAAATTAAAGCTGAGGAAGAACGCGAAAGCCCCCTGGTCTCTCAAGAAACTATGTCTGAGAAAATTTTAAAACAGGTTCAAGACTGTAATGTTGATAATAAAAGCCTTCGGATAGCGGAAGAGGTGTTGGGAAACTTGGATGAGCAGGGATATCTAACCATTGAGCCCATGCTTATTTCAGATAGAATTCAGGTAGAAGAGGAGGAAGTGCTGGATGTGATGCATTTAATCCAGAGATTAGATCCACCGGGATTAGCATCGGTCAATATGCAGGATTGCCTTTTGGCACAGGCAGAGGTTAGAAATGAGAATAATGTAGCTATAGAAATTCTTCGTAATTATTTTGATGATTTTGTAAATCACCGCTATGAAAAAATAATGGAAAATATTAGCTGCTCAAAAGACGATTTGAATGAAGCCATGGAATTTATTGCTAGATTAAACCCCAGCCCTCGAGATGATCAGACGCTTACTAAACAGAATATTGTGGTGCCTGATATAGCTGTTGAAGATAGAAATGGGAAGTTTTATGTGGTGGTTCAAGATGGCACCCTGCCTGAAATTCGTGTGAGCAGGGCATATATAAACATGCTAAATGATCACAAAGACCAGAAGGATGTGCGAAATTTTGTAAAAAAGAAATTAGAATCAGCAACCTGGTTTGTGGATGCGGTTGAACAGCGGAAAATGACAATTCAACGGGTAATGGAATCAATCATAAAACGTCAGCCTGATTATTTTCATTCAGAAAAACGTAG
>CAJWYZ010000084.1 GCA_913049525.1 uncultured Fidelibacterota bacterium
GTCTGGTGATATAGAAGTATTAAATACATCTGATAATCTTACCATCAGCTATGATGTGATCATTGATGCTGGAGAGTATATGAATTGGGTACTTACATCAGAAAGTGGTGAAGAATACCTTCTTGAAGGCACAGGTGAGATAACAGTACCAACAGAGGAAACCTTTACTTTAGAAAGAAAAGCAATCATACCAATTTCCTATACACTTCACCAGAACTACCCCAACCCCTTCAACCCAATCACAAGCCTCAGATACGACCTGCCAGAGCAGGCACAGGTTACACTTACAGTATACGATCTGATCGGCAGGGAAGTAACTCAACTTGTAAATACTGCACAAGAAGCAGGCTACAGGTCAGTCCAGTGGAATGCTACAGACATGCATGGCAAACCTGTAAGTGCAGGAGTCTACCTCTACCAGATCCGTGCTGGTGAGTTTGTGCAGACAAGGAAGATGGTGCTGTTGAAGTAAGTTTGTGGTACAGACTTTTTTGTCTGTACAGTTTAGGTATTATCACCTTCGTAAGATTACAAATATTTTTAATTAATCTTAGTTGCTTAATAAGATATTTTATTTTTTTGTATTAAATTAAACTATGGAACAGAAGTCTAAACCAAAAAGAAGACTTGCTGCAATTGTATTTACCGATATTGTCGGATTTACAAAGCTTTCCGCTAAAGATGAAACCAAAGCAGCAGAGTTAATCAAAAGGCAAAGGGCCCTGCTAGTACCTATTATTCAATCCCACGATGGCGAACTGTTAAAAGAAATGGGAGATGGACTGTTACTCTCGTTTTTTAGCGCCACCAGTGCAGTTGAATGTGCAATAGCAATACAGGAAATAGCGAATACAATCGATGACCTGAATCTGAGGATTGGTATACACCAGGGTGAAGTGATCATTGACGGAAAAGATATCATTGGTGACGATGTAAATGTTGCTGCAAGGATCGAACCATTTTCTGCGCCAGGAGGCATCGCAATATCCAATGCCGTTCAGCAGGACATTGCCAGCAACGCAAGCTTTAAGACAAAACTGGTAGGAAAGCCAAAACTAAAAGGTGTTCAACAAGATATCACGATATATTGTATAATTTCTCATGGACTTCCTGAAACAAAACTCTCTGAAGTTTCTGCCAAACTTGAAAAGAAAACTCCAATTTGGTATTTTGTAGTTCCAGTATTATTATTGATTGGAATTACAACATATTTTCTGATTCCAAAGAAACCGTCAGTAGCATCTGTGGCTGTCATGTATATGGAGATCAAGGGTAATGACGAAGACCAGTACCTTGAAACAATAACTGAAGATCTGATCTTTGATCTCTCCAGTGCACTGCCGGGGAAATTAAAAGTTTCAGAAAATGCATCCGTAAAAAAACTGAAAAATTCCGATCTTGAAACAGCTGAAATTGCAAAAAAGTTGGGTGTGGAATTTGTATTCAGAAGCAGTCTCCAGAGATATGGCGATGGATTTAATCTTCGCTGCAGACTGGTCGAGGCATCATCCGGTACTGACAAATTCATAAATAAATGGTTTATTGAGGCAAACAGTCTCCAGTCAATTGTTGGTGTGCTTGTAGACAATATAATCAGCGGACTGGACCTAAACGTTGAGGGTGAGCTGAGCAAGATTGAATATAATCCTGAAGCTTATCAATTGTATCTGAAATCCAAGGACCTTTATGCCCGCGGTATGGACTATGAGCAAACAGAACGAGCAATGGAAATTATGCAGAATGCTATTACGCTTGATGATAAATTAATATCCGCACAGCTCAAGCTGGGAATAATGTACTATGATAATGGGGAGTACGACAAGGCAGGAAAATTGTATGAACAAGCGCTCAATAAAAGCAAACAACTGGAGGATAATTCCAATATTGCAGAATCCCTGAGAAAACAAGGTGCACTCTACAGGAAACAAAAACAGTATGATAAGGCACTCGAAAAATTAAATGAAGCTCTTTCTATTTTTAAGGTCATGAATGATAAGAGCAGCATGGCCAAGGCGATGAACAGCATTGCTATTCTTTACTATCTAACCAAGCGCCTTGATGAGGCACTTGAATACTGGCTTCAGGCCTATAATACAGCCAAGGAATTTGATGATAAACTAAAAATATCAAAATATGTCAATAATATAGGGATATGGTATTGGAAGGACTTTCAATATTCAAAAGCTATTGATTATTACAATGAAAGCCTTTTGATTAAGGAAGAGCTTGGAGACACAAGGAATTATGGAAAAACACTGCACAATATAGGCAAGGTATATTACGACATGGGTGATTTCATAAATTCTATTGAGTACTTCAATAAAAGTATTGAGCTAAAAGAAAAACTCAATGATAAAAAAGGTTTGAAAGCTACTCTTCTAAAAATGGGTGAAGCATATTTTGAAAATGAAGACTATACTAATGCACTCACTAACTTTAGAAAGTCACTCACCATTACCAGATCTTTTGATGATATCTATGATATCTCTGATAGATATAAGGCGATTGGTATGTCCCATTTCAATATTTCGAACTATGACAGTGCTACATACTATCTAAAGATGGCTGATAGTATTTTTATCGATTATCCTATTTCCAGATTACCCGTTCTATCGTGGCTAGCTCTAAGTTCATCCAAAGATGGTAATATTGAAAAAACGAAAAGCTATGTGAAAGAATTTGAAACACTGATCAGCATTAATGATCCAAAGGGAAAGGAAATCATTGCACTGAACTGGAACATGTACAGGGTCTATCAGTCATTAGGGAATACCAATACTGCAAAGGAATATTTAGAGAATTCATATTTAGAAATAAAAACCCATTCAAAAAATATTAAAGACAAGAAGGATAGAAATAAATACCTTTCCGTAAAACTGAATCAGGATATTACAACAGCCTGGGCAGCCCTGTAAGTGCTGGAGTCTATTTCTACCAGATTCGTGCTGGAGAGTTTGTGCAGACCAGGAAGATGGTACTGTTGAAGTAAGCATTTCTTCTGGGGACCCCACCCACCCAACTTTAGGGGCACCCCCCTGATTATATGTTATATGTCACTCTCACACAAAACAGGTAAAAAGGTTGTGATAGGAATCACATTTCCAACTTAGGAATTGTCCATTCCTTGTATATTTTGTAATATTTACCACGTGTTGAATAAAGCATATGATTATCTTTATTAAGAATCACCTATCTTTTTTATTCCCCAACAAATATATCCCTAACAGCTTTCAAATTTATTAACAAGGAGTCTATGATGAAGAAATGGACGATTAACGTTTTTATTTTGTTAGCATTTTCGTTATTAAATGCTACAATAATTCACATTCCTGCCGATTATCCCGCAATACAGGAAGGTATCAATGCTTCAGTTGATGGAGACACTGTCCTGGTTGCAGATGGTGTATATTATGAAAACCTAAGTATCGACAGGGAGATCACACTTGCAAGCCACTTCATTATTGATGGTAACATCAGCCACAGGGATTCCACAATTATTGATGGAGGTAATTATGATGAAGATTCAGGACCTTTTGGAAGTTGTGTTCTCTTTCGTCCTCCGGAAAATGGAGATGCTATAAGCCCTAAACTCACTGGTTTTACTATCCAGCATGGCAGGGGGACAAGAGTACGGGAAATAATTGAAACATCAGATGGAGATACGACCATAACCTATTTCATGGGTGGTGGTTTAATGATATGGCATACTCTACCCGAGATCACCTATAATTACATCAGGGATAACGGAAGTGACTCGGATACCCGGGCTGGCTCAACAAAAAGAGGCGGTGCCAATGGCCTGAATAATTCAGACGATGTGGAGTTTGATGAAGACAGGAGTGAACCTTATGACAGAACTCTTCTTACCCGTGATGATGAGATAATATTCTCCAACAACATTTTTGAGAACAACGATTCTGAAACAGGGAATACGTTTGAGTCAATTGGATATGTGGGAGACATAGACTTTTCAGGTTCATTTTTTGATGTATTTTCTACAGAGTATGAAGATGTTTCAGATTATTGGGTTATTTCTGGGGATGCATATACAGATTTCACAGGAGGTTCAGGTGAGTTAGAAGCGATCACTTATGATGTCTGTGTTAGTTCTGATGGTGTGGATGAAACGATTACCACAGGAACAGAGCAAGATCCGTTCAAGACAATTGATTATGCAATGAGCAGGACTTATGGAACAGCAGGTGATCCAATCACTATTCATCTTTTTGATGAAACATATGCACCATCAACAACAGGTGAAAATTTCCCAATTATGATGATATCTAATATTAACCTCCTTGGACAAGGTGAAGAGGTAACAATTATAGATGCAGAAGAGACACGTAGAGTAATTACAATGGAAGAATGTCAAAATAATATTATATCAGATCTTACCATAACTGGGGGAAATGAGGCAGATAAAGGCGGCGGGATGCATTTATCCTCTTCCAATCCCACACTGACCCATGTCATCATTAGCGGAAATACGTCAAATTCTCATGGCGGCGGGATGCGTTTATCCTATTCCAATCCCACACTGACCCATGTAACCATAGTTAATAATACGGCAAATATTTGGGGCGGCGGGATGTCTATATACTCTTCCAATCCCACACTTACCCATGTCACCATCAGCGGAAATACGGCAGAAGTTGATGGCGGCGGGACAGTTTTAATATTTTCCAATCCCACACTTACCCATGTCACCATCAGCGGAAATACGGCATATGCTAATGGCGGCGGGATGTCTATATACTCTTCCAATCCCACACTTACCCATGTCACCATCAGCGGAAATACGGCAGAAGGTAATGGCGGCGGGATGCGTTTATACTCTTCCAATCCCACACTTACCCATGTCACCATCAGCGGAAATACGGCAGAAGGTAATGGCGGCGGGATGCGTTTATACTCTTCCAATCCCACACTTACCCATGTCACCATCAGCGGAAATACGGCAGAAGTTGATGGCGGCGGGATGCGTTTAACCTCTTCCAATCCCATGCTTAACAACTCCATCATCTGGGATAATAGCCCAGAGTCTATCTATATAATTTTTGGAACACCTCTAATTACATATAGTGATATTGAAGGTGGCTGGGAAGGCAATGGGAATATTAACTCAGACCCCCTATTTGCCGACCCTGAAAATGGTGATTTTACTTTACAGGAAGGCTCACCGTGTATAGATAGTGGCGATCCAAATCTCTGGTATGAAGACATGGATGGAACAAGGGCTGACATGGGCGTTACAGGTGGACTGTTTGTACTTCCCAATTTTATATCGCATGACTTTGGAGAAGTGGGTGATATTGGAAGTGACAAACAGTTTAGTCTCTATAACTACGCAGAAACGGCTATTACCATAAGCAGTGTTAGTTTTAATACGTCATCTTTTACTACAAATACATCTTTCCCAAGCACAATAGAGCCTTTTGAGATGGGTATTATCAATATAGAGGCTAATAATTCATCTTTTGGCATGGTTCAAGACACAATGGAACTTGTAAGTGAAGATCTGCCAGAAGGTATATATGTATCTTTATCAGTAACGGGAACAGCAGACAATGTATTATCAGGTAACCTTTCTGGAACATATTCTGCGGTTGAGTATCGCATCACTGGAGATCTTACCATTGCAAGTGGTGATACGGTGTATCTACTAGCTGGAACACGGTTTTTAGTTGATGGGCAGTATAATTTTAATATCTATGGAACACTTAAAGCCATAGGAACAGAGACAGATAGTATAATATTTGATAACTTTGGTGAAGAAAAATGGAAAGGCTTTACATTAGATGGTGCATCAGATGAAACCGAATTTAAATATGTTAGAATATCTGGAGCTGAAAAGATGTATGGCGACGCCAGTGGCGGCGGGATGGATTTAAATAGTTCCAATCCCACACTGACCCATGTAACCATAGTTAATAATACGGCAAATATTTATGGCGGTGGGATGCGTTTATCCTCTTCCAATCCCACACTCACCCATGTGACCATTAGTGGAAATACGTCAAATAATTATGGCGGTGGGATAAGTATATTATATTCCAATCCCACACTCACCCATGTGACCATTAGCGGAAATACGGCAGAAGTTGATGGCGGCGGGATGAATATATATGATTCCGATCTCACACTTATTACAAACTCTATTATCTGGGATAATAGTCCAAATTCCATATATGCATCAGCAGCAATAATCACCTATTGTGATATAGAAGGCGACTGGGAGTGGTTTGGAGAAGGAAATATAGATAGTGATCCGCTATTTACCGATCCTGAAAATGGTGATTATACCCTGCAGATAGACTCTCCCTGCATTGATGCAGGTATAGCTGATTTAGATGGTGATGGTGTAGAGGATATTACAGATTATTATGGTACAGCCCCTGATATGGGAGCATTTGAATATATGGGCTCCAGCTCTGGAGATA
>CAJWYZ010000085.1 GCA_913049525.1 uncultured Fidelibacterota bacterium
CCGTTTTTTTCCAGCAGGAGAAGCAAAATTAACGTTCTCTTTGGATTCTCTCAATGGAGAATCAGTATTCAGACTCACAACATCCGTTAAGACCAACTCTTTCCTGGATGCCTTTTATGAAGTACGGGATGAAATTCAATCCTGGCTGCACACGGACAATTTATCCCTTAAGAAAACCATTCAAACAATTCGGGAGGGCAGTTACCATCGGGATCATCAGTCAATAATACAGGGGGACAGTATTGCGGTATCGGGAAATAAGATAAGAAATATCCCGGGGATGGTGTATGATCCGATATCATTTGTGTATTACCTCAGGAACCAGGATTTGAGCCTAGGAGATAGCTATAAATTTTTTTCCTATGACCGGAAAAAAATAAGAGAAGTCATTGTAAACATCACAGCCAAAGAGACAGTTCGGGTATCTGCAGGTACATTTAACTGTTTGAAAATAGAACCTGTTTCAGGCGATGGAAAACCCCTGCTGAAAAACAATGGTCAAATGCGGGTATGGCTATCGGATGACAGTTTAAGACTACCGGTGAAAATTGAGCAGAAAACAAACATTGGTACTATGGTAATGAAATTAAAGGAAAAAAAATATTCTACATATTAAATTATTATAAATCTAAAGGAGAGAATTATGTCAGAAGAACAACCGCAACAAATAGAAAGTCAACCTTCTAAAGATGAACGAACCTGGGCAATGCTCTGCCATTTCAGTGCTTTCGCTGGTTTAATATTTCCATTTGGCAATTTCCTGGCACCTCTTATTATCTGGCTGATTAAAAAAGAAGAGCTACCATTTGTAGAAGATCAGGGTAAAGAAGTCTTGAATTTTCAGATCAGCATGACAATATATTTACTAATTTCCGGGATATTGTGTATTATATTAATTGGAATTCCTATCGTTATTGGACTTGTAATATTTTGTTTTATTATTACAATTATTGCTGCAATCAGTGCAAATGATGGAAAATCTTACCGGTATCCAATTAACTTGAGACTTATTAAATAGTACATTATTAATATGAAATTTATACTTACAGTTAATCCCCATGGGGGCACCAAAAAGGGTCCCCAACTATTGAAAAAAGTAAAACCAATTTTTGATGCGGCCGGAGCTGAACTTTTTATTATTGAAACCACATTTGCCGGTCACGCCCAGGAACTTGCCAATCAGCTGGACCTTTCTGCCTATGATGGATTTATCGGAATTGGGGGTGACGGAACCCTGCATGAAATAACCAATGGCATGTTATCCCGACATGATGGAAATAAAATACCTATTGGAATTATTCCGGGAGGATCCGGGAATTCCTATATGCATGATTTAAATCTGACAGATCCTCTAAAAGCAGCAAAGGCAATCATTCAAGGTACTACACGATCTCTGGATACAGCCAAGGTAGATGTGAATCATATAGTAAAATATGCAAATAATATGATTGGTTGGGGTTTAGTAACTGATGTGGGTAATAAAGCCGAACATTTCCGCTGGCTGGGAACAAATAGATACACTATTCTCAGTGTAGTTGAGGTTTTTCGACATAAGAGCAGATATGCAACCCTCATTATGGATGATAAAACAATTGAAGATGAATTTACTTTCATCATTGCCTGCAATTCCATTCATGTAGGGAAAGGAATGAAAATGGCTCCCAGGGCAAAACTGGACGATGGCCTCATTGACCTTATTGTGATTCGTTCCGGTGTACGCCGTACACGACTACTACAAGTTCTACCCAAGTTGTTTGATGGATCTCATATCAATGAACCGGAAGTTGAATATTACCAAACCTCTAAATTTTCACTCATTCCTGAGACAGACGAAATACTGAATATCGATGGAGAAATGTTGGGGTCCACTCCCATTAAAGTAGAAATGATACCTAACGCATTTGAGATGTTTGTTTCCTAGTTCGAAAGATATTGTAAAAGAAAAAGGGTAGCCAATTGACTACCCTTTTTCTTTTGAAGGAGAAAGAAGTTATTTTACTTCAGGCCATAATTCTGAGCGGACTTTCAATTTCATTCCTGGGAGAAGTTTTCCATCTTGACTATTTAATAAATCTTCATTATCCCAGAATAATACTACCCACGCTAATTCGTCACCATATTCTTTCTGTGCAATTGTCCATAGTGTTTCACCATTTTCTACAATATGACTATAACTGTCATATGCCCATTCAATAGCATTTTCAGCAGGTTTCTTTAAATCTAATTCTCTATATGGATAGATAAAATTGGGATTATCTCTATCTGGACCAATGCCTTTTTCTTCCCAATTTTCTCTGTTCCACTGATAAATACGTCTCCACTCATTTGCATTATTATATTCTTTATACGCAATGAGCGATAGATAATCTCCACGTTTGGTCATGTACTCTGTCCAAAGACTATCCGGGAATAATTGGTCAAAGTCTAATTCTCTTCTTATGGATGTTTGAGGTTCACTTATCTCCTCAATGGCAGACAACTCATCTGCAAGTTCTTCCTCTAGTGGAAATATTTCTTCAACTGCAAGAGGTTCAGGTTCAATAATATTTTCACCTGTGGTATCTTCAGAAATTGCAGCATTGCTATCCACTTCTATTACTTTTGCATATATTTCCGGAGTTATTAATTCTGGTTTTTTTGCACAGCCAACTATAATTAATAATGTAATCGGTATGATAAATAGTTTTTTCATAGATCTCCTTATTTGTTCAATTTGTCTATAAACGTGAAATCTTGCTGGAAGGTTCCAAATTCTTTTATAGAGAATAATGTCAGGATTTAATTCCTGACATTCCTATATTTCTGTTTCTATTATTTATTATCTGTGGGAAACTTTTAGACGATTTTTAGCTTTTGCAATTGCAGTACGGGAGCGGGCTTTGTTCATGTTTTTATCATTTAGGCGATCTTGTGCTCTTTTCTTTGCAGCTTTAGCACGATCTACATCAATATCTGATACCAATTCAGCAGTCTCTAATAAAAGCAATACACTTTCAGGTTGGATATCTGCAAAACCACCAGTAGTTGCATAAAAATATTCTTTCCCATTTTTTACCACTTTCACTTCACCAATTCCAAGAGCAACCGTAGCCGCCGTATGATGTGACATTATTCCAAATTGACCATCAGGAGATTCTGCCCTCACATAGTTCACTTGACCCTCAGAAAATATTTGAGTTGGGGTAATTATTTCAAGTTGAAAAGTCTTCGCCAATTTTATGCCTCGGACATTTTCTTTACTTTGTCTCCAGCTTCATCAAACGAACCTACATATGAAAATGCATTTTCAGGATAATCGTCTCCATCTCCATTGAGAATCGCTTCAAAACCAGAAATAGTATCCTCAAGAGAAACATATCGACCTTCCACTCCAGTAAATTGTTCTGCAACAAAGAATGGTTGAGACATGAATTTCTGCATTTTTCGTGCCCTACCCACTGTTAATTTGTCTTCGTCTGAAAGCTCATCCATTCCCAATATTGCAATAATATCCTGAAGATCTTTGTATTTCTGCAACACACCTTGAACATCCCGAGCCACATTATAATGTCTATCTCCAATCACACGAGGATCCATTATTCTTGAAGTGGAAAGTAACGGGTCAACAGCAGGATAAATTCCAAGTTCTGCGATTTTTCTTTCCAGAACGGAGGTAGCATCTAAGTGAGCAAATGCAGTAGCTGGAGCTGGATCAGTAAGATCATCAGCAGGCACATATACCGCCTGTACAGATGTTATGGAGCCCTTGTTAGTAGATGTAATTCTTTCTTGAAGGTCCCCCATCTCTGTGGATAAAGTTGGTTGATATCCAACAGCAGAAGGCATTCGTCCAAGCAGCGCAGACACTTCTGATCCCGCTTGAGTAAAACGGAAAATATTATCAATAAATAATAATACATCCCTACCTTCATCATCACGGAAATACTCTGCCATTGCCAATCCGGAAAGTGCGACTCTCAGCCGTGCCCCAGGCGGTTCATTCATCTGACCAAATACCATCGTAGTTTTATCAATTACACCAGATTCCGTCATTTCATTATAAAGATCATTACCTTCCCTAGTTCGCTCACCAACACCTGCAAAAACTGAATATCCACCATGTTCCGTTGCAATATTCCTGATAAGCTCTTGGATTAAAACCGTTTTACCAACACCAGCACCACCAAAGAGTCCCGTTTTACCACCCTTAGTATATGGCTCCATTAAGTCAACAACTTTGATTCCTGTAACCAGTACTTCCCTTGATGTTGAAAGTTCTGAATGGGGTGGAGCAGCTCTATGAATAGGAAGTCTTGATTTAGAATTAAATGCCCCTTTTTCGTCAATTGTATTACCCAAAACATCGAATAGTCGTCCTAATGTTTCAGGCCCAACTGGAACAGTGATTGGATCACCCGTATCACTTACCTTTTCACCACGAGTAATTCCATCGGTTGTATCCATTGCCACTGTTCTAACGATACTATCACCTAAATGCTGGGCAACCTCTAATACCAGCTTACCATCACCATTTCGATCAATTTCAAGGGCATTCATAATTTCCGGTAGCTGTCCATCTTCAAATGTGACATCTACAACTGCGCCCATTATTTGTGTAACTTTTCCAATCTTTGACATATATTTTTCCTCTATTAGCTGAGTGCTTCTGCGCCACTTACAATTTCCAACATTTCCGTTGTAATTGATGTCTGACGCGCTTTATTAAATTGTAATTTTAAATCTTTAATCATATCATTTGCATTTGATGTTGCGTTTTCCATTGCCAACATCCTTGCAGCTTGCTCTGAGGCATTAGACTCCAGCAAAAATTGCCACATTTGGGTATTTAAATATCTAGGAATTATTGTCTTCACCACCGCTTCCTTAGAAGGTTCAAATAACCTCTCAGGATTATAATCTGAATCTTTTGCTTCGGGATCATAACTCATTGGAAGGAAGGTTTCATTTCTAATTTCCTGACGTGCTACATTCACGAATCGATTATAAACAACCTGTACCTGATCAACGTCTCCATTTATATATCGAGATATAATTTCATCACCAAATTTCATAGCATGTGAATACCCTAAATCATTCCAGAAATCTATATACTCTACGGCAATAGGGTAATTTCTATTTTTAAAATACCCCACCGACTTTTTCCCAATACATATTATTTCAGAGTTTTCCTGTCCTGCCTTATCAATTGCTTTATGGGCTTCACGAAGTACATTGGTATTAAATGCTCCTGCCATTCCACGATCTGCAGTCACCACAACAAAGAGTGTTTTTTTCACTTCACGCACATTCAGCTCTGGCATGAGACTACGGTCAATTTCTGGAATAAGCATATTCAACAATTCTGCTAAACGACTGGAATAGGGTCTAGACTTTTCCATATTCTCTTGGGCGCGACGCATCTTAGCAGCCGCAACCATTTTCATTGCGCTGGTTACTTGCTGGATACTTTTAACCGATTTTATTCGGTTTCGTATATCCTTTAGATTCGCCATATTTTAACCTAAAAATCCTTTTTTATAATCTTCAATGGCCTTTCTCAGTTCTTTATTGATCTCATCTGAAATTTCTCCCGCGGATTTTATTGCAGCGAGCATTTTGCTATGTTTAGCATCAATATAACCCAATAATCCCTTTTCGAATTCATCTACTCTCTCGTTAGGGATATCATCTAACATACCTTGACCCCCTGCAAAAATAATTACAATCTGATGTTCAACTGCCATTGGTACATACTGGTTTTGTTTTAATATTTCAACCATCCGTTCACCACGAGTTAATTGAGCAAGTGTAGCTTTATCCAGATCAGATCCAAATTTTGCAAAGGCTTCTAATTCACGGAATTGTGCCAAATCCAACCTGAGTGTTCCCGCAACTTTTTTCATGGCTTTGATTTGTGCATTTCCACCAACACGAGATACAGACAATCCAACATCAATAGCCGGACGAATTCCAGAATTAAACAAATTATTTTCTAGATAAATCTGACCATCCGTAATTGAAATGACATTCGTTGGAATATAAGCTGATACATCACCTTCTTGAGTTTCAATAATTGGAAGGGCTGTAAGCGAACCGCCACCTAGAGAATCAGAAAGTTTAGATGCTCTTTCTAAAAGACGGCTATGAAGGTAGAATACATCACCGGGAAATGCTTCACGCCCTGGTGGACGCCTCAATACCAATGACATTTGTCTATATGCAACAGCCTGTTTGGATAAATCATCATAAATAATAAGCGCATGCTTTCCATTATCTCTAAAAAACTCTCCCATGGCACAGCCAGAGTAGGGTGCAATAAATTGAAGTGGGGCTGCATCAGATGCATTTGATGTTACCACCGTAGTATATTCCATTGCGCCATTAGCTTCTAATTCTGAAACTATACT
>CAJWYZ010000086.1 GCA_913049525.1 uncultured Fidelibacterota bacterium
TGTCCATGATATTTTAGATTTAACCCCTCTACAAGCGCCCCTTTTGGTAACAAAGTTATATATTCCACCTTTACCATCTTTATCTCCCGGGTACCAATTCTGAACAGTGGAATACTTGATTTCTGCATTATCCAGAGCCACCAATTCAACAACGGCTGCATGGAGTTGATTTTCATCCCGCATGGGTGCGGTGCAACCTTCTAGGTAACTCACATGACTAGATTCATCTGCCACTATAAGTGTGCGTTCAAACTGACCAGTATTGGCCGCATTTATTCTAAAATAGGTGGAAAGTTCCATAGGGCAACGTACCCCCTTCGGGATATACACAAATGAGCCATCACTGAATACTGCTGAATTGAGAGCTGCGTAATAATTATCCGTTACAGGAACTACAGAGCCCAGATATTTTTTCACCAGTTCAGGATATTCTTTTACTGCCTCAGAAAATGAGCAGAAAATCACTCCGGCTTTTTTAAGTGAATCCTTAAAAGTAGTGGCAACGGAGACGCTATCAAAAACTGCATCCACAGCAACTCCCTCTAACATTTTTTGTTCATTTAAAGGAATTCCCAGCTTTGTATACGTTTCTAAAATTTCAGGATCAATTTCATCTAAACTGCCGGCTGATTTTTTTCGAGGCGCAGAATAGTAACTTATTGATTGATAATCAATGGGAGTAAACTTGACATTTGCCCATTCAGGTTCGGTCATTTTCAGCCAATGACGATATGCTTTTAAGCGCCATTTGAATAACCATTCTGGTTCCCGTTTTATTTCAGATAATGCCTGGATAACTTTTTCATCCAATCCAGGAGGAAATGTATGCTGTTCAACATCGGTTTCGAACCCGTATTTATAATCTTGAGAAATGGTTTTATCTAGTGTGTTATCCATCATGATTTAATGGGTGATATCGCTTAAGTTAATTCTACTGAAAATAGATCGTATATTATCATTTATTCGATTAATGGGTTGACGTATGTTGCAATTATTTAATTGAATACAATCGGACGCAACACTACAATCTACCATGCCCATGGGACCTTCCAAATCTTCAATAAATTTGGTTAAACTAATTTTTGACATTGAGCTATGAATGCGGTACCCACCATGAGACCCCTGGACTGCATCAATATATTCTAACCGTGCCATTTGCTGTAGAGTCTTCGCTAGTAATTCCTGTGGTATAGTGTACATATCCGAAATTTCCTTAGTGGTACTGAGCAATTCCCCTTTGGTTTGCATATGTCGTAAGGCTATAAGCGCATACTCTAATTTTCGAGTGAGTTTTAACATAAATAAATGAAATTATTGATAGGATAAATTTACAAGTGCATAATAAATGGGTACAAGTATTAAATACGACTATTATAGTCGGGTATAATGCGGTAATTGATTTTTAAATTTAGACCCTAATTTATTCCTAAGCAACCCACGACTTGAGTCGTGGGTAATAAGGGTTAATATATTCTGAACCGATTTATTGGTTTATCAACAACTGCTTCATCCCCAGTTTAATACGGTTTTAACCCTCGTGGTTTACCCAGAATTTCATTTAGAGCGATGGCTTTCTTGATGTTATTTTTATCAGTTATAACAGAGGATAACCAATTCCCAGCATTGGTTTTTATTTGAGGTTTTTTTGTGGATAATGACGTTGACCCATCCCAAACGACATCTTCTACTATAGGATAACTGACGGGTGGTTCCTTCACAATAGCTGGTTCAGTCTCTTCTTGGAAGTCTATTTCATCTTCCTCCCAGTATTCTTCTTCTGGTCTTAATGGAAGAATATCGACCTTGTTAGCCAAATGGTCCTGAAGTTTCTGAAGACGTGCAAATATATTCTCTTTCTCTGGTATTGGTTGGGGTGATTCAGATTCTACTTTTTGTGAATCCTTCTTTTTTTTCTTGGTAAACCACGAAAGCAATCCCCAAAGGAGGAAGAATAATATGCTCGGATTAAAATCAGCCAGATTCATGATTTATAACTCCTCAGGAGAATCCCCTTTTCCATCCTTTTCATCCATATCAGAAATGGATTGACGCATTCCGGTATCTGATTCAATATTCTGCATGCGATAATAATCCATTATACCCAGATTACCTTCACGGAATGCATGCGCCATTGCTTTAGGAACTTCAGCTTCCGCCTCAATAACTTTAGATCTCATCTCCTGAACTCGGGCTTTCATTTCCTGTTCAGCTGCAACTGCCATTGCCCTACGACTTTCAGCTTTTGCCTGAGCAACCTTCTTATCAGCTTCTGCTTGATCAGCTTCAAGGATTGCCCCTACATTCTTACCTACATCCACATCTGCAATATCAATGGATAAAATTGCATAAGCAGTTCCAGAATCTAAACCTTTAGATAAGACTGCTCGAGAAATATCATCTGGGTTTTCAAGAACAGTTTTATACGTAGCGGATGAGCCGATGGCACTGACAATTCCCTGTCCTACACGAGCAATTATGGTTTCATCCGTAGCACCACCCACTAACTGATCTATATTAGTACGGACCGTAACTCGTGCTTTTGCCTTCAATTCGATTCCGTCTTTTGCAACAGCAGATACTTTACCATCAATTGGACAATCAATTACTTTTGGGTAAACAGATGTTTGTACAGCCTCTTTCACATCCCTTCCGGCAAGGTCAATGGCTGTAGCTGTTTTAAAATCTAATGTGATATTGGCTTTGTCAGCAGCGATGAGTGCATCCACTACATTTAATACATTTCCGCCAGCAAGAAAATGGGTTTCCAGTTCCTCAGATATGACGAAATCCAACCCCGCACGATGAAGATTGATTATACCATCTGCAACCATTTTGGGTGGAATTTTTCGGATACGCATAATTACTAGTTTGATCATGCCTATCTTTCCCCATCCAATGGAAACACCGGCTTGTATCCAAAGTCCTAAGGGAACAAAGTAGAGCAATAAAACGAGTCCTATTAAAAAAATGGGTATTGTTACAAATATGCCTTCCATGTTTAGCTCCTTATGAGTGTTTAGTTGTTAGAAAATTGAATCTTGAAATTTAAAGTAAATTTTCTGTGATTTTTAAGTATGTTGAAGTGAGATTATCAATTTCACACTTTTTTTACTAAAATTTGGTTCTCATCCACTCCATCCACAATAATATCCTCATTGCTTTCAATATAATCACCATGACTCATTGCCTGATAATATTTGCCAATTATTTCTACTTTTCCAGATGGTCTAAGATCGGTAACTGTTTTACCCATTTCTCCAATTAACACATCATAACCTTTCGATATGGTAAAACCTTCTCCACTTTTTTGAGGAGTAAATGGAATTAACTTTTGATATAATTCAGTATGTGGAAATGTCTTATAAAAAATGACAGCCATAATTACCGATGTTATTATGCCCACTGATAATCCCATATACGCAAAATAATAATCTTCTGGTGACGGGTACACACCTATTAACATTTTAAAGAATGAATAAAAAACCATGATAATCCCTGAGATACCCACTACTCCAAAGCCGGGGACAACCAAAATTTCCATTAAAATTAATGCAATACCTGCTAGTAGAAAAATTACTTCCGTCATATCAGCTAAACCCACCAAAAAATGAGAACCAAAGAATAACGCCAAACATGTTAATCCAATTATCCCCGGGATACCAAACCCCGGCGATTTGATTTCCATGAATAAACCCAGCATGCCCAAACTCATAAATAAGGGGGCAACTACCGGATTGGTGAGAAAGCGCACCAACTTTTCAGACCATGATTCCTTCGTATTTTTTTGTTCAACATTTTCTAGTCCCAGATATTTTAATACATCTTCAATACGTTCAAATTCACCGCCAGCAATACCCAATTGCACAGCTAATTGGGTAGATAGTGTAATTAATTTTCCTTCGGCAAATCCTTCTACATCCTTAACAGTAAGGGTATCTCCTTGCATATTCAGTAAAAAATCAATGGAAAGTTCTTCATCTACCATAGCAGTAGCAATACCCCGGGAGCGATTATTTGCCTCTGCTGTAGAGGCCATTTCTTCCCGCATATATGAAATTACTTTTTCAGAAGCCTTATTCCCCTGTAAATCCACAGCTGTTGCAGCCCCAATAGATGCTCCTGGAGTCATAAAAATTGAATCACAACTGAGAGCAATTAGTGCCCCTGCTGAGATAGCCCGTTTATTGATAAAAGCAATGGTCGTGACTTTGCTGTCTAATATAATATCTTTGATTTGTGTGGCGGCATCAACCCTGCCTCCAAAAGTGTCAATATCAAAAATGATGATATTGGCATTATTTTCTTCGGCTTCATTTACAACACGCTGAATGTAATGGGGCAAACCCATATCAATAGTACCATGAATAGGCACATGATATACGGGACCATCTTCGGCAAAAAGTACAGAAGAAAATATGCAAATGAACAGAAAAAGACAGGGATTTTTCACCCCAAAATTTACATGCTAATTCAGAATATGAACAAGAAAGGGATTTAGGGGATTTAATATTGGGAATTGAAACCCATCTGCACCTGGCATATGGTGGACAAGTTAAAAATTTGAAACTGGAAATCTCATCCAATAGTTTTTTTCACCTAAGCCAGATAACCCATCACCCACACCCTTACTACTTTCCCCTTACCTTATAATACCCTATTTCCCTTACCCACGTATTCCCAAATCGTTTTAAATTTCTATGGTTGCTGTATTGGGCTAAATACTCATCATGTATATTTTCCTAAAATTTGTCAGTTGGAAATTTCAACTCTTTCCCCGAAAATGGTCGCTCTTTTTTGGCCGATTGCTGGGTTTATTTTTTTATTATATTATTCCTCTGCGAAAATCTGTTGCCCTAAAAAATATTTCCATTGCCTTCCCAGATCAGTCCAAGTCTGAAAATAACCAATTAGTCAGGGACTGCTACTGTCATTTTGGTATGATACTAGCAGATTTCTTCCGTCTGCCAAAAGTTAAACGGGAGAATGATATTGCAATTGTCAACATTCCAGCTGAGTCCATTGAATTATTTAAACAAAACCAAGGTGGCATAATCCTCACTGGCCATCTTGGAAATTGGGAATATATTGGCCCCTCTTTGAGTTTGAGGGGAATAAAATGTGCAGGCGTTGCTCAAATACAGCATAATAGTACTTCTGATAGATTCTTTAATGAACTTCGGAAAACTGATTTGATGAAAATTATTCCCGTGGATGCCGGCAGTAAAGTTATGATTCAATCTATTCGGGATGGATATTATTTAGGTTTAATCAGCGACCAGAACGCAGGGCGGAAAGGCACAAATGCTCAATTCTTTAACAGTGTGGTTTCTGTCCCTAAAGGTGCTGCTGCCTTTCATTTGAAAACAAATTCCCCCATTTTACTAGGATTTTGTATATTATCACCTGATTTTACCTATCATCTTTCCTTTAAAGAACTGGATGTTGGAGGATTGCCTGATAGTACAAGTGAGGCTATTGTAGAAATTAACCAGCGGTATTCAAAGCTTCTCGAGGGAGAAATTAGAGAAAATCCGCAGCAGTATTTTTGGTTTCATCGAAAATGGGCAAAAATAAATTATAAGGGGTTACCCCGCTTTTAGCACGCATGATCTATCCTGCTACTGACCAATATATAAATCTTGCAAATGATACATTAGAAAATGGTGGGGTGATCGTTTACCCCACAGATACGTTGTATGGGTTCGGAGTGGACGCTACCAATACGGAAGCAATTCATAAATTGAATCGCCTGAAAGGGCGAGTCCAGCCATTAAGCATTATTCTAGAGTCTGTAGAACATCTCCATGATTTTGCAGAATTTGATGTGGACATTGAATCCCAAATGAAAGAGCTTTTCCCGGGGCGTTATACTGCGTTGCTCCCTGCCAAAGAAAGTGACCTCTCGCCATTTGTTCAAAATGGGTCTCCAAAAATTGGGGTTCGCATTCCAGACCACTTTTTCCCGGTTAAACTGGTGAAACTGCTCGGAAAGCCCATTATCACAACCAGCATTAATCGTCATGGAAATGATCCCCTAAATGATGTTACACAGGTTGAAATCGATTTTCCCAATGTAGATATTTTTGAAGATTCAAACCATTCACCCTCAAAAGGTTCAACTATTATTGACTTCTCATCTTCACCACCAACAATTGTTCGGGATGGTGATGGACCCTATCCTCTGTGAATTTATATTTAAGAGTTCTTAGCTACGTCAAACCATACCGTTTGATGGT
>CAJWYZ010000087.1 GCA_913049525.1 uncultured Fidelibacterota bacterium
GGCCAATTTCATATTCATCTTCTCGAGCTTGAGCACCCATGGGCGTATTTACCACTAGCTGGACCTCGCCATTTTTAATGGCATCCACCACATTTGGGCGACCTTCACCCACCTTAAATATAGGGCGGGTCGCCACACCATTTTCAGATAAAAGGTCTGCTGTGCCATTGGTAGCAATAATATCAAATCCCAATTCCTGAAAATCCCGCGCCAATGGAATAGCCTTAACCTTATCTAAATTATTCACAGAAATGAAGATAGTACCCTCTTCAGGCAATGAGTTTCCTGCGCCAGCTTCTGCTTTAGCATAGGCACTGCCCAAATGTTTATCGAATCCAATTACTTCACCAGTGGATTTCATTTCTGGTGATAAAAATACATTCTGTTGAGGGAATTTATTAAAAGGGAATACAGGCTTTTTCACCGCAATAAGTCCATTTTTAGATGTTGATGGAAGTTCAAATTCTGACAACGTTTTGCCCACTGCTAATTGTGCCGCTACTTTGGCTAATGGAAAATCAATCACTTTGCTAATAAAGGGCACTGTTCGACTTGCCCGCGGATTTACCTCTATCACATATACCACATCATTTTTCATGGCGAACTGGATATTAATGAGTCCAACGGTATTCAAACTCAATGCCAATTCTTTGGTATAATCTTTAATCATTCTTCTGGATGTTGACGTGAGCTCATAGGCGGGTAATACACAGGCAGAATCCCCCGAATGGATGCCCGCTTCTTCAATATGTTGCATAATTCCTGCCACAAAAACATCGGTGCCATCACAAAGGGCATCCACATCAAACTCAAAGGCATCTTCTAAAAAGGCATCCACCAAAATAGGATGCTCACCTGAAACTAGTGCGGCCTTACCCACATAGGTTTTGAGGCCATCGTCATCGTAAACAATTTCCATTCCTCGACCACCCAATACATAAGAGGGTCGAACCAACACGGGATATCCCACATCATGAGCCACTACCAAGGCTTCATCCACAGAAAAAGCAGTTCCCCACTTGGGTACAGGAATTTTCAAGTCATCTAAAATTTTCCCGAATTTATCACGATTTTCAGCCAGATCAATGGCATCAGGATTGGTACCAATAATATTTACCCCTGCATCTTTTAAACGATTAGCAATATTGAGGGGTGTTTGTCCCCCAAACTGAACCAAAACACCATCTGGATTTTCTAAGTCCACAACATTCATCACATCTTCAAATGTGAGGGGTTCAAAATATAGGCGATCTGCAATGTCAAAATCGGTAGAAACTGTCTCCGGGTTACAATTTACCATGATGGTTTTATAGCCGGCTTCTTTTAAACCAAATACTGCCTGCACACAGCAGTAATCAAACTCAATCCCTTGGCCAATTCGGTTGGGACCACCACCCAAAATCATCACCTTTTTTCCTTCTAAAGATGCAATTTCATTTTCCGTTTCATAAGTGGAATAGCAGTAGGGAGTAAGTGCTTCAAACTCCGCAGCGCATGTATCCACTACCTTGTATGTTGGGAGGATGTTTCCATCCTTTCGCATCTGTCGAATATCATCATCAGTTTTTTCCCACTTCCGGGCGATTTGGTGGTCTGAGAAGCCGTTTTGTTTTAATTCTTGAAGGGGCATATTAAATTGTTTCCCCTTAAAGGGTGGAATACATTCTTCTCCTACAGAAATTAATTTCTGAATTTGATATAAAAACCAAGGGTCAATTTTAGTCTGTTCAAAGATATCTTCAATAGAATGTCCTTCTTCAAACGCCTGTTTTACTTTTAGTAATCGAAAAGCTGAAGCAAAACGAATTTTACTTAAATCCAAATCACGGTATTCAGTTTCCTTAGGCTCAAATCCATCCAGCCCAACCTCCAATGAACGGAATGCTTTCTGCAGACTTTCACGGAAGGTTCTACCAATGGCCATTACTTCACCCACCGACTGCATTTGAACACCTAATATTCCGGATGCTGAAGGGAATTTCTCAAAATCAAATCGGGGGATTTTGGTTACCACATAGTCAATGCTGGGTTCAAAGGCAGCCATCGTCTGCCCGGTAATATCATTCTGCAGTTCATCTAGAGTATATCCCACTGCAAGTTTAGCTGCCACTTTGGCAATGGGGAATCCTGTTGCTTTGGATGCAAGAGCTGATGAGCGGCTCACCCGGGGATTCATTTCGATAATGATCATCCTGCCATCAACAGGATTCACGGTAAACTGTACATTTGATCCGCCAGTATCCACCCCAATTTTTCGTAGGCATTGGATTGACCAGTTTCGCATTTTCTGATATTCTTTGTCAGTTAGCGTCTGTACTGGTGCAACCGTAATTGAATCACCGGTATGCACACCCATAGGATCCAGATTCTCAATAGAGCAGATAATAATAGCGTTATCTTTACCGTCACGGACGACTTCCATTTCATATTCTTTCCAACCCAACAAAGATTCTTCGATGAGCACTTCTGAAATAGGACTGGCAGATAATCCCTTTTCTACTAATTCATGAAATTCTTCCACATTATAGGCCACAGAACCACCGGTGCCTCCCATGGTAAATGAGGGCCGGATAATTACCGGAAAGGGTATATCTTCAATAACCTTATCGGCTTCATCTAGCGTGTTGGCGAATCCACCCCGGGCGGTTTCAATGCCTACTTCATCCATGGCAATTTTGAATTCTTCCCTGTTCTCAGCCCGTTGGATTGCCTCAACATTGGCGCCAATGAGCTCCACGTTATATTTTCCCAGAACACCATCTTTATGCAATGCCATTGCTGTATCAAGTGCCGTCTGACCACCTACGGTGGGGAGGAGAGCATCTGGTTGTTCTTTCTCAATTATAGCTGCCACAGCTTCAGGAGTTACTGGTTCTAAGTAGGTGGCATCTGCCAGGTTGCGATCTGTCATAATGGTAGCCGGATTGGAGTTTACCAAAATGATTCTATAACCTTCTTCCCGTAATGCTCTGCACGCCTGGGTACCAGAGTAATCAAATTCACAAGCCTGCCCAATGATGATGGGTCCAGCACCGATTATTAATATGGATTCTATATCAGTTCTTTTAGGCATATTCTTTTTCCGTCATCATGTCTATAAAATTTTGAAATAAGTACCGACTATCATGTGGCCCTGGACTAGATTCTGGATGATACTGAACTGAAAATGCCTGCAAATTTGTATATTTTAATCCTTCTATCGTTTGGTCATTCAGACTCAAATGAGTAACTTCCATATTCTCAGATAATGAATTTGCATCCACAGCAAACCCATGATTTTGACTGGTAATTTCAACTACTCCTGTTGCCTCATTTCTTACCGGATGATTACAGCCTCGATGTCCAAATTTCAGTTTATAGGTTTTAGCACCCAGCGCCAATGCCAAAATTTGATGCCCCAAACAGATGCCAAAAATGGGTTTTTTGCCTAATAATTCTTTTACGGTTTTAATTCCATACGTAACTGCGGCTGGATCACCTGGACCATTAGAAAGAAAAATTCCGTCTGGATTTATGTTTAATATCTCAGTCGCAGAAGCAGTTGCAGGGAATATAGTTACGTTACATCCATGAGATTCAAGTAATCGAAGAATGTTATGTTTTATACCGAAGTCAATGGCAGCAATTTTATGTTTCCCTTTGCTCCATTTATAACTTTTATCACAAGTCACCACTCTGGCTAAATCTAAACCATCCATGGAAGGAGTCATCTTAACCTTTTGAAGCAACGAATCATCATCCAAATCGACGGTACTGATTATACCATTCATGGCGCCTTCATCTCGAAGAATTCGAGTGAGCATGCGCGTATCAATTTTTTGGATGCCCACAATCTTTTGAGCCCGTAAATATTCACCCAATGATTGTGTCGATCTAAAATTTGATGGAACGACATTTTCTTCCCTAACAATAAAGCCAGCAGCATGAATTTTATTAGATTCAACATCTTCTTCATTTACACCATAATTACCAATATGCGGATATGTCATAGTTATGAGCTGTCCGCAGTAAGAGGGGTCGGTGAGAATTTCTTGATAGCCTGTCATACCTGTATTAAAACAAACTTCGCCGATAGTTTCTCCCTCCGCACCAAAAGAAATCCCAGAGAATATGGTTCCGTTTTCAAGTATTAATTTTGCGGATTTAGTCATTAATTTGTATTATTGCTGGATATAAACATTTTGAGTAAAAAAAAACCCCAAATAAATTGAGGCTGTCTCAGTGTAAAAGTTTAGTATTTCTTCCCCTTGCATCAGGATGAAAATTAAGCTAATTTTCATACCCAATCCAAAATCATTCTGCCTGAAACTTCAGGGATGCAGAATTGATTCAGTAGCGTTTAAAGTCCGGCGGCGGACCGTCATCAAATATGTGCCCAAGGTGAGCATCACATTGGTCACATTTAACTTCGGTCTGTTTTAATCCACTGCTGAAATCATCCTCGTATTTGATAACACCTTCTGTAATGGCTTCATAAAAATCAGGCCAACCACTGCCGGAATCATATTTAGATTCTGAGCTGAAAAGGGGGGTGCCACAGCAAATACAGAGATAGGTACCCGGTTCAAAGAGGCTGCAGTATTTCCCAGTGAATGGTGCTTCGGTGGCACCCTCTCTGGCCATTCTGTACTCATCAGGATTTAGAATATCTTTATAGTTTATTTTGCTGTCATTCATTAATCTAAAAAATAGAACTTTTAATTAATTAAATGATAGTTAATTATTAATGTAATAATTATATCTCTTTATATTGAAAACTTTTACTAAAGGCAGAGGAGGTTTGATCATTTATTTCCATAATAGGATATATGAATAAATTAGTAGTTCCCATTTCGTAGCCTTCCAATTTAATATCTCTACCCAATATCATTTCAACACGGTTATTATCTAAGGTGCCAAAATAATAATCCTTACGCTGGGGATCTTTATCTCCCTCAGAAATATCTACAGGATACCAGCCCTCGCCCTCAACATAATAATCTGCCCAGCAGTGGTAGCCACCAACTATACCCTCGCGCTCAGATGGAATAGGAAAACCCATATGAAAACGAACAGGCACACCCAAGGTACGTCCCAATGACATAAAATAAGAATGGTAATCGGTACAGTTTCCCACACCGATATTACAGGCATAAATAGAGTTGCCTTTGCCAAACGTGTAATCTCCACCATCATTTTTTGATTGTTGATACAACTTCACCACATCATCCCGAGTTACTCCTTTCTGGCCATACAGATTCTCTGAATTCAACCAGGGGGATTTATAGTAAATATTATCCACACTCTTCGGTTTTCCGTAATGCATCCCCTCAAAAACAAAATCATAAATGCCCCTTATATCATTTTGAGACAAATCATTTTCATTAATGATTTTGGAAAAAATATTGCCAGTTGGCACATTACTGTATGATCCTAAATAATTATTGGGGTCTGCATTTTTATCTGAAATATTGCCATGTTCTTTCCGATGTACATCAAATGTCATGGTTATTGTCGTTGGATTAATTATTCCCAATTTGCTAAAAACATACAGATATCTATTCCCATGTATGGGCTCATCTTTTACAGTATATGCCAAATGTTCGCTCATTATCTGCAAATTTGAAATTTCCTGAACATTGCTGGATGTAGGTACTGGAAGCCACAATTCCAGTTTGTTACCATGGGTGGGCTCTACTAGAACTTCATAGGTAAATTGAAAGTTTCGTGTATTTTGGTGATCTATAGTGGGTAAATTTTTATTTGAACATGCCAAAATAAAAATGAATGGAATAAGAAAAACATTTTTCATTTTATAATTATTTTTTTATTAAAGTGATGAATTTGCGAAAACGATTTGTCCGCAGAAGGGGATATTACTATATCGCTATCCTTAAAAACCACCGACCGGTGGGGAACAATAGCAGTCATTTATTATTACTATAAATTATTTTTAACATGGGGAAATTTAGGGAGTAAATAGAAATATTTATATAATATTATTTTTACGAAATGTAACTAATAATTATAATAGTTTACCCAATAACATTATTCCATTTAAATTTTCACCCTTCGAGGAATAATCATAATTAGAATTACCGCCACCGTAGCTCAGTTGGTAGAGCAAATCATTCGTAATGATTGGGTCGGGGGTTCAACTCCTCTCGGTGGCTCACAATAAATAATAATAAGGAGATACCATGC
>CAJWYZ010000088.1 GCA_913049525.1 uncultured Fidelibacterota bacterium
AAAAGACGGAATTACCAAAGTAAAGCTGGGCATCTTTGATGTGGATGGCATTATGCGGGGAAAATACATCAATATGAAAAAGTTTACTTCTGCATTGGAAAATGGTTTTGGATTCTGCGATGTGGTTTTCGGTTGGGATGTGGTGGATGAACTTTACGATAAACCCACTGTTACCGGATGGCATACCGGCTATCCAGATGCCCCTGCGGTCATTGATGTCAATTCTTATCGTAAAATCCCCTTTGAACCTGATACTGCCCTGTTTATTGCGGACTTTCAATATTCTGACGGCAGCCCCTACCCTGCCTGCCCAAGACAATTATGTAAACAGATATTGCAGAAAGCTGATGACATGGGATTTTCTGTGAAATCGGCATTTGAGTATGAATTCTTCATGTTTAAAGAGACCCCTCATTCAGTGAGAGATAAAAAATATGAAAACATGCTTCCGTTCACACCGGGAATGTTCGGCTATAGTATAATCAGAAACTCAACTTATAGTGAAATCTACCATGATTTTATTGACACCTGTCAAGATATGGATATGGAGCTGGAAGGCATTCATACTGAAACAGGTCCCGGTGTTCTAGAAGCCTGCATTTCTGTTGACAGCGGATTGGCATCTCCTGACAAGGCAGCTCTCTTTAAAACATTTTCCAAAGTGCTGGCACAGCGCTGGGAACTCATGGCCACCTTCATGGCTAAGTGGTCACCTGACTTTCCCGGCCAGAGCGGACATTTACATCAATCCTTATGGAATAAAGATGGCAGTTCTGCTTTTTATGATGATAGTAAACCTCACAATATGAGTGATATCTTCAGCCATTATTTAGCAGGGCAACTCTGTTTACTTCCTGAAGTGTTACCCATGATTGCCCCCACTATAAATTCTTATACCCGTATGATTAAGGGCTTCTGGGCCCCTACCCATTCTAATTGGGGAATAGATAATCGTACGTGTGCCATCCGGGTCATACCCGGCAGTGAAAAGAGTCACCGCCTGGAATACCGCATTGCTGCCGCTGACGGAAACCCCTACCTGGCCCTAGCAGCATCTGTAGCATGCGGCCTCTATGGCATTGAAAATAGGCTGGAGCTTCCACCTATGGTACAAGGCAATGCCTATGACCTGAAAACATCTCTCACCAACCTGGAACTTCCAAATACTTTGGAAAAATCTACAGCAGCATTTAAGAACAGCCCGGTCACCGGAGAATTATTTGGGAAAGCCTGGGTAGATCATTTCACCGTTACCCGTGAATGGGAAGCTAAATGTTATAATGAGCAGAAAAAAGGAGATCCCGACTGGCACTGGATGCGGGACCGGTATTTTGAAATTATCTAAGTCAATATGATTCAATACCATTTCCCCACTGTGTTATTTTTTGGTGTAGATTCCCTTAATGACCTGACTCCAGCCATTCAAAAAAAAGGATTGAAAAGCCTCCTCATGGTAACGGATCCCGGACTGGTACATATTGGATTGGCCAATTCAGTAAAAAGTACTCTCACTTCTTCCAGGCTGAATATTGATATATTTGATGACGTGCATCCCAATCCACTAGAGGAAGATGTTACACTTGGAGTAAAGGCCTATCAATCAGGTGATTATGACGGCATTATTGCCCTTGGCGGCGGCTCTGCCATGGATGTGGCAAAGACCATCCGGTTTATGGCAGTGCATAAGCCACCACTAGCCCAATATGACGATGCAGTAGGGGGTGATGCAAAAATTGTAAATTCCATGCCTCCTCTCTTTGCTATCCCCACCACAGCAGGTACTGGAAGTGAAGTAGGTCGATCATCAGTTATCACTATAAAAGAGACTGGCAAAAAAACTATTTTCTTTCATCCTGGTCTCATGCCGGATATTGCTGTACTTGACCCAAAGCTTACGGTGAACCTTCCACCGCATATTACTGCTGCAACGGGCGTAGATGCCTTCACCCACTGCATGGAAGCCTACCTGGTGGACAGCTTTCACCCCATGGCTGACGCAATCGCAATTGAGGGAATGAAAATGGTTGTAGAGAACCTGCCTAAAGTCATGGAAAACCCAAATAATCTGGATGCCCGTGGCCAGATGCTTCTCTCTGCTACTATGGGTGCAACTGCTTTTCAGAAGGGGCTAGGGATGATTCACTCAATGGCACACCCACTATCTGCTAAATTCAATATTCATCATGGTTTGGCTAATGCCCTTCTCATTAAATTTTGCCTGGAGTTTACCATAGACAAAGCCATGAAAACAGAAAATAAAACACTTCAGGAAAAACTAAATGATATTGGGAATATTATATCATGTGATACTTTAAGTGATATAGGTAATATTCCTGATATAGCAGGAACTTTTGTAAATAGCATAGGCATTGTTCTAGGCCTTGAAAAGCATGGGATCCAGGCAGATCATATTGAAAAGCTAGGGCAGTTAGCATTTGAAGACAGCTGCCATGCCACTCACCCATTTGCTGTAAATCAAGATGATTTTCATGCGGTTTATACCCGCGCATTATAAGGAATAAAACAATGATTGAATATTTATCACCCTATCTTCCCCAAAACCCCCTATTGCACTCCCTGGCTATTTTGGGAGTCTTGGCAGTTATCAGCCTCCTGGCTTTCTATATAACGGAAAAAATTATACTCACCCTGCTCACCCGCATGTTCCGGAAAACCAGCACTGACCTAGATGATATTCTGGTAAACCGCAATGTATTTAATCGACTGGCGTATTTGGTTCCGGCCCTCATATTCTATAATTTTGCCTACGCCGCACCTCAGTTTACAGTAATTATACAACGGGCTTCCCTGAGCCTCATGGCACTATCCGGACTTTTGGTGATAAATGCATTCCTATCTGCCTTAAGCGATATTTACGAGAAAACTAAATATTCAGAGCGGATGCATATTAAGAGCTATATACAAATCACCAAACTTATTGTTAACATACTTGGGGTGGTGGTCATAGTGGCAATATTAATTGACAAAAATGTTGCCTGGCTACTAAGCGGACTTGGGGCCATGACGGCGGTTCTCCTACTGATTTTTAAGGATACTATTCTTTCTCTTGTTGCCAGTCTGCAGATAAGCTCCAATGATCTCTTTAAAATTGGGGATTGGATTGAAGCACCTCAATTCGGTGCTGATGGTGATGTGATTGATATTGCCCTCCACGCTGTGAAAATTCAAAACTGGGATAAAACCATATCCATCATCCCCACCCATAAACTTATTGATTCAGCCTTTCGTAACTGGCGGGGCATGTCTGAAAGTGGTGGTCGACGGATTAAACGATCATTATTTATTGACATGAACAGTATTCAGCTCTGCACTGAAGAATTATTGGAAAAATTTACCCATTTTGAACTCCTGAATGATTATATTGAGCAAAAGACCAAAGAGGTTGCAGATCATAATAAATCCAACAGCATTAATACTGCTGAACTCATTAATGGCCGCAGGCTTACCAATGTAGGAACATTCCGTGCGTATATTGAAGCTTATCTGCGAAATAACAGTAAAATTCACCCGGAAATGACATTTCTCATTCGCCAGTTAGAACCCACTGCTCGTGGACTACCCATTCAAATTTATGTGTTCACCAATGATACAGACTGGGTTCGATATGAGGGAATTCAGGCAGATATTTTTGACCACTTGCTGGCAATCATCCCTGAATTTAGACTGAAAGTTTTCCAGAGCCCTACTGGAAAAGATTTTGGGAAACTTGGGAAGAAGTAAATTTTAATACAACATTAAATAAATTGCTACCCCCGTAATGGATACGTAGAGCCAAACAGGGTAGGTAATTTTGGCAATTCTTTTATGCTTACTAGCTTGCATATTCCAGCCGCGATACAAGGTTATTAATGCCAGAGGAATAATAACCATTGCCAATACAATATGGGTAAGTAAAATAAAATAGTAAACACTGCTAAAATCACCTACATATAATTTAGGGCCAGCTTTAAACCAGTGGTAAATCACATAAGAAACGAGAAAAAGCGCTGAAAAACCAAACGCTGTGAGCATTGTTTTCTTATGCCTCTCAATCTCTTTTCTTTTAATAAACCAAAGTGCTGCCAATAACAGAATAGTGCAGATGCTGTTTAACAGTGCATTTACATGGGGCAATATAGAAACATCCAGCATTCCTTCCATGCCATCTGGGCGGGGACCCAGAATAAGAAATGCCACTGCCAATGAAATTACAATGGAGACAATATAAATAATTCTCAACCAGAATTTATCTTGTGATATATTTTTCTCTATCAACGGAGAATTTTTTCTATTAAGATGATTATGAGCAGAAGGGGCAAATAAATAATAGAAGCCAGCATCAGCCTCCTGGCATTCTTTTTATTCGATTCCATAATCACTTTTAATGCTACCATAAAAAAGGCTACGCCCAGCAATGCTGCCCCAACGGCATACAGTATTCCCCCGACCTTAAGAATATACAATCCGAGGCTGGTGACAAGCAGAGCCACAGTAAAAAATAAAATGACATAACTGGTTCGTTTTGATTCGGGATAAATAGAGGGGAGCATTTTAAACCCTCCTTTTTCATAATCAGCGGCATAAATAATAGCAATGGCAAGGAAATGGGGCATCTGCCAGCAAAACAGAATTCCAAATAGTATCCAGGCAGGTGGTGCTAAAGAGCCAGTAGCAGCCACCCAACCGCCAACTGGAGGCAATGCGCCGGGGATGGAACCAATAATGGTATTCCATGTAGTGATTCGTTTACTTGGAGTATAAATGAGTATGTAAAGGAGAACTGTTGCTGCAGATATCCAGGCAGTTAAAGGGTTGATTAAATAATAGAGAAAAACACATCCGCAAAGTGAGAGAGAAATACCAAACACCAGAGCATTCATGGGAGAAATTTTTCCCATTACAATAGGGCGGTTTTTCGTTCGCGCCATTTTCGCATCGTGCCTTCTTTCCATTACTTGATTTAGTACCGCCGCCCCTGCTGACGTTGCCCAAGTACCTAAAATGAGATAAAATAATATGAGCCAACTCTCAAGGCTCACCATGTGGTCACCCTGACTTCTGAGCCCTAAATAATACCCTAAATAGGCAGTAACCAGCACCAAGAGTGTGATGCGGGGTTTGGTCAGTTCAATATATGTTGAAAGCGTAGTTTTCAAAAGAATAAATAAAAAAGGAGTAATTTATCTTCAAATCACTCCCTTAAAATTATAAATGGATTCCCTTTTGAATTAAGGTGTATTTTCTTACTTCAATGTTTTAATGTAGATAATTAGATTCGCAATATCTTCATCACTTAGAACTGGTTTATAGGAGGGCATAATTGGCGGGAACCCCTCGGCTATAAATTTTCGGGGAAAAATAATTGATTCCCTAATATACTTTTCATCAATTATTACTACACTTCCATCCGTATGGAGAATCTCCTTCCCATAATGGTTTTTGAAAGTTGGGCCTCTATTTAGGGTTCCATCAATGGAATGACAGGCGTCGCAGGCCATATCTTTAAACAGTTTCTGCCCCTTAAACTCCGGGGTGCCGGGTGTAAATTTTTCTTTGCTGATACTGGGATGACAAGCGATAAAAAATGTCAACAGGAGAAAATATATAAAGGGTGTAAATATGCTAATTTTCAAAGACAGGGGCAGGGGCGCATAGTGCCCCCATTGAAGCTATGCATCTAAAATCAGGTTCATGAGCTGAATAACATCCAGTACGTTTATAATACCATCACCACTGAGGTCCGCTGTTTCATTATACTCTTCGGTTCCCAGTACGATATTTATCATGATGATAATATCCTGGATATTTAAAATACTATCATCATTTAGATCTCCCATGATACCTTCATCAACGGGGCAGACAAGATCCACCATGAAATCACGGGTGAATTCAACGGTGATATTCATATTGTCATTGGACTCATTAAAAGGATTATGATCATATCCCTCAAAGGTGTAGAGGTCACTGCTGTTTCCAAGAGAGAGCATGGTCTCATTTATCACATAGCTGCCATACACTTGCATATTCAGTCCGAAGAGGGTAATAAGGCCGTCACCATAGGGCACTATTGTATCATCTGTACCATGGATGTTCACAATAGGCACATCGCCTGCAATGATCCAGTTATAGTCTCCCACTGCGCCACAGAGATTTATAACACCGTGAAAGTGACTGTCATAC
>CAJWYZ010000089.1 GCA_913049525.1 uncultured Fidelibacterota bacterium
TTAGTCCAATTAATTTAAAGAAAGCTGAAAGCGGATTAGGAAAGCTTCGCTTACATGGCAATTGCAATGAACCATCAGGATTTAATATTTTTGGCCCAATACAGCCCGTATTTCGATTTTTCTCCATATAATCTAATAATTCACTAAATGTATTGTCGCTTAGCAGTGTGTCTGGGTTTAAAACACAAATAAATTCTCCAACAGAATTCTCAATCCCAATATTAACTGCTCTTGAAAACCCTAAATTTTCTTTATTCTTAATTAATTTAATATGAGGATATTCATTTTCTACCATCCTACATGAATCATCATGGGAATAATTATCAATAATAATAATTTCATATTCCTCAAATCTATTCGATTTAATGATGCTTTGCAGACATTGTCGAAGATAGCTGCAAACATTATAACTGACTATAATTATTGATAATTTCAAAATAATTTAAATATTTTCTTTATAAATAATTTGGGCACCATAAGAATAGCTTCTATAACAATAGCCCTATTCATTTTAGATTCACCAACCGTTCGATCTGTAAAAACAATGGGGATTTCTAATACCTTAAAACCCTTAATCCATGTAAGAAAATTCATTTCAATTTGAAAAGAATAACCTTCAGAATAAATTTTTGACAAATCAATGGACTCTAAAACATCTCGTTTAAAACATTTAAACCCGCCAGTGGAATCTTTTATAGGAAACCGGATAAATATTTTTGCATATAAATTTGCACCGTAACTCAATAAAAGCCTGCGCATTGGCCAATTAACAACATTCACCCCATCAATATATCGACTGCCAATAACAAGATCAGCAGATTTCGACATTTCAACCATACGAGGAATATCATCAGGATTGTGTGATAGATCAGCATCAATCTGCACTATCAGATCATATCCCTTGTCTAATGCCCATTTAAATCCTTCACAATAGGCAGTCCCTAGACCAAGTTTTTTTTCTCGTTCCAATATGAAAATATGTGTGTTTTTGGCCATATAAGATTTTACAATATCAGCAGTTCCATCAGGGGAATTATCATCGATTATTAAAAGATCCATTTCAACTGGAATCAAAGTTATTCTACTAATTAACTCTGCAATATTTTTCTTTTCATTATAAGTTGGCGATATTGCTAAAATTTTCATTTAAAATTCAATTCTCTCTTTAATAACTTCAAATTGTAATTAGTGGAATAAGACAGCGAATTTAATTCTTTTTCTAATTTGCCAATGAGCAAACCACTATGGAGTGGCCGTTCTGCAATATATGAATTTACTTTTCTACTTAGAGAATCTGTATCAATTTTTGAAATTAAGCCTAAATCAAATCCGAATACTTTTGCAATTTCTACTGCAAACTCATACCTGCTTATGTAATCATCACTTCCTATATGAAGAATTCCCTCATAATCCATTATTATAGCTTGAAATACGGCATTAACGAAATGATTGCTAAGAGTAGGATTAGATGTTTGATCTGCAACTACTGAGATGGCCTGCTTTTTTAGAAGAGATTTATACACCCATGCAAAGAAATTCCCCTTACAGAAAAGATCAGAACTATATAAAACATTTGGCCGAAATATAGACCATTTTCTTCGGGTACCTCGGAGAAAATTTTCAGCTTCCAATTTAGTTTTTCCGTAGTAATTTACAGGAAATGTATGATCATCTTCACTATAAGGACCATTTGATCCGTCAAAAACATAATCTGATGATATTTGAATTATATGGGTATTCACTTCTGATAATTGAATCAAATTACGCAGACCTTCTACATTTACCTGATGCGCCAATTCTTTATTCAATTCACTGCCATCAACGTCTGTATAAGCCGCACAATTAATAATAATATCAGGTTGAAATGAAGCTAAAAGAGTTGCTGTATTATCTTGATTAGTTACGTCTAATTTCTGGACATTTCGTCGATTATTTGCTAATTTTGTGGAATTTTTGGCCGTGGATAATATATTAAATTTACCTGATAAACCTATTTGCAGCGCCTTCCCAAGTTGACCTTCAGCGCCAGTAATTAGTATTTTTCTCGCCAATTAAAGTTTACATCCAATATCTTTAAATTCTTTAAGTTTATCAGAAAGAGTTGTGTTATTTAATGAAAGTATTTCAGCCGATAATATTGCGGCATTAATAGCTCCAGCTTTTCCTACAGACATGGTTGCTACCGGCACACCTTTAGGCATCTGAACCGTTGAAAGGAGTGCATCCAAGCCATCTTCAATTCCACCGCCTAATGGTATTCCAACAACCGGAAGCGTTGAGTGAGCCTTTAATGCGCCAGCTAAGTGTGCTGCCATACCTGCAGCGCCAATTAGAACATGATACCCATTGTCTCGTGCAGAAGATGCAAATTTACTAACATCATCAGGATTTCTATGAGCAGACATTACCCGCAAATCTAATTCAATATCAAAATAATCAAAATACTTACGCGATGCTTCAACTGTCTTTTTATCTGATTCACTTCCAATTAATAATGCCACTTTGCCATTCATATTTTATGTTGCTCCTTTTTTCAATGTTTTTGCTATAATTTCTAATTGTTTAATTAGAAGATTTTTTTTATGTCCAGGATAATTAACAAAACCGCTCACTAAAATTACCTCATTATGGGTTTCAGTTTCAAATATATATACAAAAAAAGGTCCTCCGGATTCGCTTTCATCATGTTCATATATTCCTCTCATAATATGCAGATTAATACCTTCGCCTGGATAATTTGCAGTATTTTTATAGAATTCACTAATTTTAATGCTCGGCATTAATTCTGCAAATTCATCAGCTAAATATGTCCATGCCAAATCTTTTTGCAAATAATTTTCTTTTTTACTTTTATGAACTGTAATCCATCTATATGGATAGCCACGCCCTATCCATAAAAATGGTTTAACTGAATCTGCTTTTATTATTTTGTAATCTGGCTGCAAATCAAGTGAATAGCCAAAATAATCTAAAACAACGTTTGAAAGACTGTCATTTATACCATGCTTAAATATTTTATTCTTCATTCTAAGCTCAACCATATTTCTAAATTCATTTAATATCCATTCCCCGTTATTATTAATCTCCTTTTCCATGGCGATAGCATCTAAGGAATGAATGCCGCATATAATTTGATTATTAGCATATATATTTTCTAAAATAAACAGCGATGCATCTTTTTTATGATTTTTCGTAATACGCGCCATTAAATAATCACCTGTTGAATCTTTAGGAAAATCAAGAGATGTAATTATTATATTTCCATATTTATTTACATTTTCCAGTTTCCAAGGGGCTTTATATATGATAGAAAATTCTTTTTCTGGCTGAGGAGTATAAAGTGTATTAGAAAATAAATTCCCTAATATTCTTTCAACATGAGGTTGATCTTCAGGAGAAACAATTATTATTATTTCGTTTTCTTTTCCAACTGGTTCAGAAAGGCAGGAGCATGAAGCAACAAAAATACAAATAAATGATATTATGCTTTTTTGCAAATAACTAATAAAGATGATGATTGGTCTGGCCCATTCAACAATGTCACTATTATTGAATAACAGAGTACGAAAATTCCTTTAATAAATTGAAAAGGAGTAAGATTCGCCATGCTAAGTAGAATATTATAGGGAGTATCTTGAAATAGAGAATACTTTCTAACTATTTTGAAATTAGACTTTTTCATTAAATTATCCAGAGTTTCTAATTGGAAATGATATAAATGCCTAGGTGCATCAAATGGTGCCCAATTAGTACCATAAAAGGTGTTTTCTGGAGCTCTTAAATTGGGAACTGCAATAAGTAGAATCCCGTCAATAGTCAGCATTCTGTTTAAATTAGAGAACAATTCTTCAATATTATGAATATGTTCAAGGGAATGCCAAAGCGTAATCACATTAAAATGTTCTGCAGATTTTATCATTTGTAAATTTTCAACTTTTCGAACGTCTTTACTTCCATTGATGCCATCTAAATTTGAAATATTATCCTGCAAAACGACATCCCAACCCTTAAGCGCCATAAAGGATGTAAACTCCCCACTTCCACCTCCAATATCTAATAATTTACCATTTGAGTAAAATGATGCTATTTTACTGAATTTCCAACGTAAAGTAGCCTTTTGTATACACTTGTATAATCTACCCCATTTATCATTTTTTTTTACATTATGAGGATCATAATCAGTGGAATTATAATAAGTTGATATTTCATCTGCAGTGGGTCTTGGATTTAAAAAGACGAAATTACAATCACATTTAACCAATTGAAAAGTTTCAGAATTTTGAGACAATCTATCCAGCACCTCAATATAGGGGGTAGTTTTTCTATTTCCACAAACTATGCAGCCAATTGATTCCATTAATGAATTTAAATATTAACTGATAGTTTTTGCTGTGGAATTATTTAAACGTCTCATTTTCCATAATTGGTAAGCACCAATCGCCATCATAAGAATAGAGAGATACTGGGCTCCTGATAAACCGAAAATATATTTTGTATTCGTCCTAATAAATTCAACCATAAAACGGGATAATCCACCTAAAAATAGATATTCGAATATTATTTCGCCAGAAAAAGTTTGATTTCGTTTTCTATACCTGAGGTAAAAGAAAATAATGAAATATGCTGACATCTCATATAGTTGTGTCGGGTGAACTGGTGTATTGGTAGGAGGTAAACCGTTAGGGAATGCAATAGCCCATGGTAAATTTGTAGGAATCCCATAGTCGTCTCCAACTAAGAAACAGCCAATACGACCTATACCATGCCCTAAAACTAAAAATGGGGCCGCTAAATCGGCAATTTTAAACCAATTTAAATTTTTACGATATATGTACCAAGATACTGTAGCCATGCCCCCCACTAATCCACCCAAAAAGACTAGACCAGCACCAAAGTTTTGTATTCCAAACGCAATCCTTTCTCCGTTTAAAGTGAATATTCCAGCAATAATGTTTATCAAACCATTAATATTATCAGCCGCCTGACCAGTGGGAATATTTTCAATTAGATAATAAAATTTTGCACCTAAAATGCCCCCAATGGCTGCTCGAAAAATAATATCATCAGCAATAATAGCATCATACCCTTCGGCTACCACATCCTTGCGCAATAAATAATTCCCCAACAAAAATGCAATAACCATCATCACGCCAAAAGATGAAATAGTAAATGGTCCGAACTGAAATAAAATTGGGTACACTAACCGCTTCCTTTATTAAATATTATTTTCTTCAATTTATATTTTATTAATTTAAGCTGCAATGAAAATAACCGGCATGCTAATAATGAACATGTCATAAAATATATGTGTATATACTGTTATGCCAAATCCTCTAAACATATACAATGATCCTAAAAATATTCCAGCTAATGTTCTTAAATAAAAACTCTTATATGAAAAATTGTCACCAAATGGACCTAAATAGTGAAAAAGTGAAAAAATAATTGCAGAAAAAATAACTGCAATTATTACAGAATATATTCCGCTATAACCTACTATCTTTGTTAGAAAACTTAATGAAAGTCCAATTGCACCTACTCTAAAAAGCAATTCTTCCCAAATACCAGCTCCTATTGCTAAATAAAATTGTTCTGGAATAATATTTCGTTCCATGATTGATAGTAGTAATTGTTCTGAGGCACTCATTATTATTATAAAACCTATACACCAAACTAAACTCTCAACAATCATCAATAAAAGAAAGGTGAATTTAAATTTCCCATTCCTCACTACCCTTCGATTTAAAAACATAACTCCAAACAAAACAATCATCAATAATAAAGCATAGACTATTTCAGAACCATTTCCCATACCAACAATGATTTGGCGAATTAAAACATCTGCTCCATTTCTGATTTCTTCAGATTGGCCGAAATATTGAATCCAGCACATTGACTCATATAAAAATAACATTGGAAAAATAAAAAGAAGAGAGTAGTAAATATTCTTTGTGACATTCCAATAAGAAATTGTTACATATTCATCAGTCATTATCAATTTTTAATACTGCTAAAAAGGCTTCTTGGGGTAATTCAACAATTCCAACCTGTTTCATCCTCTTTTTTCCTGACTTCTGTTTTTCTAAAAGTTTCCTTTTTCTGGTTATATCACCTCCATAGCATTTTGCTGTAACATTTTT
>CAJWYZ010000090.1 GCA_913049525.1 uncultured Fidelibacterota bacterium
AAATAGAAAAGGGGATTCTGTTTCCAGAATCCCCTTTTCGGAGAAAAACAATAAACCATGTTAAGTTTATCGTTTTGGGCTAATTGTTTTTTAATTTCTCAGGGGTTTACCCTTTTTCAGCATATATTCAATGCGGTCAATTGACTTTTGTTCCCCAGCCAGCGAAATAAATACTTCCCGTTCAATATCCAGTAAATATTGTTCATCTACTGCGGTAAAAGGCCCGCCCTTATCACCACCGGTGAGCACATGTCCCAGCTTTTTGCCAATGAGAGCATCATGTTCGCTGATCTTGCCAGATTTTACAAAACCTTTCAGCGTTCCCTCTAATACCAGACGGCCAGATTTACCGGGAAGTTTAAAAGTCTCTACTTCCGGGACAGAATATCCTTCAGACATATCTATAACTTCCTGCTTAGCTTCCGATAATACATGATCACGGTTTACCACAATTCTATCATCTTTTTGCAGGTAGCCTATTGCCTGAGCCTCTTTAGCAGAAGTTGCTACTTTAGCAAAGCCAATGGTCTCAAATGCTTTCTGAATAATGGGGAATGCTCCAGGCATGGCAGACTTGATTTTTTTACTTAAATTGGAAATCATTCTGAGATTACCACCGGCACCGGGGATAAGACCCACCCCCACTTCCACCAGGCCAATATAAGATTCACCGGCAGCCACAATTTTATCACAGGCGCCAATGACTTCAAATCCACCCCCCAGAACCAAGCCAAAAGGCGCAGCCACAACTGGGAAGGGAGCAAATCGTAACCCCTGCAGGATATTCTGCATGGTTTTGACCGTTTGCTCTAATTCATCCCAATCTTTTCGGTTTGCCGTATTCAATATCATATTCAAGTTTGCGCCGGCACAGAAATTAGCACCATCACCTGAAATAACCAGCCCTTTATAGCCATTATCTTCCACCCACTTCTGGGCCAGATATATGGTTTGCAAAATTGACCCGTCAATAGGGTTTAATTGGGCCTGTAATACCGAATGGAAATCTATACCAGCCACACCGTCTCCTAAATCTATGAGGGATGCTGACCAGTGATTTTCAATAAGACTGCCGTTATATTTGAAATTAGAGAATCGTAATTCTTTCTGCGAGGTGGGTATGGGAAGGTAATCTTTTTTGTTCACATCCCAATAACAGTTGAAACCTTCTAACCTGCTATAGAATGATGTATGCCCAGCATCCAACATTTCTGTAATCCATTGTGGAACTTTTTTATTCTCCCCTTTCATTCGTTCAATAGATTTAGTAACACCAATAGCATCCCAGGCTTCAAAGGGGCCAAGCTCCCAACCGAAGCCCCAGCGCATGGCTCTATCAATATTTACAATATCATCGGCAATTTCACCTAAGCAATTGGAAGCGTATAACAATGCCTTAGCCGTCACTTCCCACACAAATTCACCTGCAGGGTCATCTGAATACGCCAAGGCCTTCAGACGATCTTTTAATTGAACATTTTCTTTGGCTAAACGCACTCCTGCATAGCGTTTTTTGTTCTGAGGTGTATACTCCAATGTATTAAGATCAATAGAATGAATAACACCCTTATCAATTTTCTTATAGAACCCCTGTTTAGATTTTTGCCCCAGCCATTCATTGTCCACCATCTTTTGTAAATAATCCGGTATTTTGAACGTTTCCCGCTCTGGATCGTTGGTACATTTTTCATAGGCTGTATTTGCTACAAAGCACATGGTATCCAAGCCAACTACATCTGCAGTGCGGAAGGTGGCTGATTTCGGCCTGCCAATTAAGGAACCGGTTAAACCATCTACATCTTCAATGGATAATTTCTTCTTTCGGGCTTCTTCCAAGGTTACCATCATGCCATAGACACCTATGCGGTTGGCAATAAAATTGGGAGTATCTTTAGCATACACTACTCCCTTGCCAAGTGTCTCTTCAAGAAATACTGCCATGGGAGGAATTAAATCAGCATTGGTTTTTTCTGATGGAATTATTTCAACCAATTTCATATAACGTGGAGGATTGAAGAAATGAGTGATGAAAAAACGGCTGGCCATATCACTATCCATTCCATCAATCAGTTCCGCAATGGAGATGCCAGAAGTATTGGAGGTTATGACGGCGTCTTTTTTCAAATGGGGTTGTATTTTTTTATACAGATCCTGCTTCCAATCCAACCTTTCAGCGATTACCTCAATAACCCAGTCACATTCACAAATCTGATCAATATGTTCTTCATAGTTTAATGGAGTAATCATTTCCACTGTTTTAGGATTGTAGTAAGCACTGGGTTTTAATTTAGTGCTGGCCTCAACCCCTTTATTGGCAATTTCCTGCGATATATCAAATGCCAGAACTGGGATTTTAGCATTGGTTAAATGCGCAGCAATTTGGGCTCCCATCACTCCCGTTCCGAGTACGGCAACTTTTTCTATTTTAAAAATTTCTGACATGTAATATTCTCCTTAAATCAGATTTGCAGATTCACACTTTCTCTATTATGGTAGCAATTCCCTGCCCACTTCCTATACACATGGTTGCAAGACCCAGAGTGGAATCTTGTTGCTCCATAACGTTCATGAGGGTCACCAACAACCTCACCCCTGAACAGCCCAATGGATGGCCCAGAGCTATGGCACCCCCATTTAAATTTATTTTATCTATATCCCATCCACCTTTACGAATAACATAGAGCGACTGTGCTGCAAAGGCTTCATTCAATTCTATGGCATCAATATCGCTGAGCTGCAGCCCTGCTTTTGCCAGGGCCTTTTCTGTGGCAGGCAATGGTCCAGAACCCATACGCGTCCAATCCACACCAGCAACTGCCCTGGATTTAATCTTAAATTTTGGGCTGACTCCAAGCTCTTTTGCTTTATCTCCACCCATAATGATTGCTGCTGCTGCCCCAACAGAAATAGGGCTGGAAGTTGCAGCAGTAACGCTGCCATCAGCATCAAAAGCAGGGTCTAATGATTTAATTTTGTCAAGATCAGGAGTACGAGGCCCCTCATCTTTACTTACCTCTACTCCATTAACCTGGGCAGGAATAATTTCATTATCATATCTTCCAGCTTCAATAGCTGCTAAAGCTTTTTTATGAGAATTCACAGCAAAGGCTTCCTGGTCTTCCCGGGAAATATCTAAATCTTTGGCAAGAATTTCTGCCGTATCACCCATGCCGATATAAAATTCCTTTTCATATAAATCTGGGTGAAAACTGGGGTTAAATCCACCCATGGGAACAGAAAACATATCTTCAACTCCTGCGGCAATTCCTGCATCAATATCGCCTGCTAATACTGCCTGACTGAGCTGATGCACAGAGTCCATAGAGGATCCGCAAAAACGGTTCACCACTTTCGCACCCGATTCAATGGGAAGTTCAGCAAGAACTGAAATTGACCGTGCCATGAGCATGCCCTGTGGACCTTCGGGAAAGGCACAGCCCACCACTACATCTTCAATAACTTCAGATGGGATATTCGTATTTCTCTGCATTAACCCCTGAATTACCTGGGCTGACAAATCATCGGAACGAACACCAACCATCTGCCCATTTTTAGTACCAATAGGGCTCCGAGCTCCATCGATGATAAATGAATCAACTGACATTTAACTTCTCTCCTTAATTAAAATAATATTTATTATGGACATATAAAGTAGAAATAATGGCCTTTTGGTTTTCAATCCGATGAGGGCAATAACCGGTTCTAGATTGCCATTTATTAACAGTCTGCAAATTGCTCTGAAGTTTTTCACCTTTAAATAAATAGTTGATAATATCCATGCCATTTTTCACTGTATTTTCAAATTGATCTGCCACCGACAGCCTCACTACGTCCCGAGTATTGTCTTTATATTCCCCTGCATCCAAATTAACGTAGCGTTTAAATCCCGTATCCATAACTGCTAAGGCAATGACCATATTGGCAAAAGGTTCAATGATCCATTGCTCATTCTTAAAATCCTGCCCAAATTTCAATATTGATTCATGTAGACAGAATAGGGTAAAAGATCGGCAAAATTCAATAGCTCTGGTTTCATTAAGTAAAGGTTCGTCATCTGAAATATTAATCTCAGGAATCCAATTCTCCATTCGATGGTTAATGGTATCCCGTATAGGGATTTCTTCCAATATCGCTTTTTTCATTACAGTACCGCCAATAATTAGGCGATTGATCTCGTTGGTACCTTCAAAAATCCGATTGATACGCTCATCGCGGTACGCACAGGCCATAGGATATTCTTCAATAAACCCATTTCCACCTAAAACTTGAACCCCTTCATCTACTATATAAGCCAATGCTTCAGATCCAACTATTTTAGAAATTGAAGCTTCAATACCATGATCTTCAATGGTTTTCTGCACCGTTTCAAAATAATCTTCAGCAGACTTGTCAGCAGCAGCTAAAGTATGATCTATAGAGCCGGTTATCATGTAATTTATAGACTCCCCTTCCCATACCCTGGTAACCATATTGGCGAACTTGCGTTGAATCATTCCAAAATTTTTAATAGAACGATTAAACTGTTCACGTTCATTTGCATATTCAAGTGCGCCATTTAAAACGAATTTGGCACCTCCGGCTGTGGTTACTCCTAATTTATAGCGTCCTACATAGAGTACATTAAATGCAATGGGGCCACCATCACCCACTTTCCCCAATACATTTTCAACGGGGACTTTGCAATTTTCATAAAAGAGAGTTACTGTTGAAGACCCTTTTATGCCCATCTTCTTCTCTTCTTCACCAACCACCCATCCCTCACAGGTTTTATCTAAAATAAAAGCAGTATATTTACCATTCACCGAGGCAAAGGTAACCACCACCTCTGCCCATCCGCCATTGGTTACAAAAATCTTAGTACCGTTAAGTAGATAATGCGTTCCTTCATCATTTAATTCAGCGGTTGTGGCACCAGAGAGTGCATCAGAACCGGCACCGGACTCTGTGAGCGCATAACTGCCCATCCATTCACCTGAGGCCATTTTTGGGAGATATTTTGCTTTTTGGTCATGATTTCCATACCATACAATGGGTAGCATTGCAATTCCGGTATGGGCGCTGGCCGTAACTAAAATTGATGCATTTCTCCCTGAAGTAAGTGCATCCACAATGATACAGGAGGTGGTTTTATCTAAAGCTAATCCACCAAATTCTTCAGGCACATCTGTACTTAAGAAACCCAGTTCGCCCATTTCCTTAAAAATCTCTAAACTCAAATCCTTATTCAGAACATTCAAATCTTCCCGGACTTCTAATAAACGATTTTCTCCATATTCTCTTGCAGCCTGATCAAACATTTTATGATCTTCAGAAAATTGTTCGCGAGAAAAGACCTTTCCTTTATCTGCCGGCGTAACTAGAAAGGCGCCTCCCCTTCCATGAAGTTTATCATAATTAATATTTAATGTTTCCAAACTTAATTGGGGCTCATTATTGCTGGTTGACTCTAATACATCAGTTTTACTCATATTTTCCTCCTATGAGATTTTCAATCCCGTTAAAATTAGTTCGATAGATTGCTGGATATAATCGTTCGCATTTATTTTTTTATCATTAAAGATGCAAAACCAATTGATGCCCTGAAATACTGAAAGAATATAAATGGCAGTAATCCGTGTATCTACTTTAATAAATTCTTTTTCGCGAATCCCTTTATTGATGACTAATTCAAATAAATTTATAATTTTCTCATATAATTCCTGAGAGCGATTGCGAATTTCATCATCCTGATTTGCTAATGCCCAAAATTCAACTTCTGCCTGAAAAACATAGCTACGGGACTTAAATACTTTATTGATTTCATTGGCAAAATCACGAAGGGTATCCGTAGCCGATCTCTCCTTTCCATTACGGCTATAAAAATCTGGGAAAGTCTGGGTTTCCCAATGTCCAATGAGGGCCAAAAAGATTTCCTTTTTGCCTTCATAGTGATGGTAAATAGCACCCTTACTTAACCCCGCTTCATTTACAATATCATCCATTCGTGTTTTTGAAAAGCCTTTTCGCGTAATGACCTTCATTGCCGCGTCCATAATCTGCGACTTTCGTTCTTCTTTAGGTAGATTTTCTGACATAATATAGACCGACCGGTCGGTCTATATTAAGATGTAA
>CAJWYZ010000091.1 GCA_913049525.1 uncultured Fidelibacterota bacterium
GCCATAGGGCGATATTACCCTCTACATCTGCATAGGCAAAATTCTGACCAGGGCAGTTAAAATATTCAAGCGCATGGACATAATCAGCATAATTTTCAGCTGTGTTCAGCAAGTAAAAGGTACGCAATTCATTGGATTCGTCATGCGCCAACCATCTTAATGCACGACCTGTTGAAACCTGTCGTATGGAATTTCTAATACTCTTTTCACCCAATGATAATGTTTGATAGGGAGTGTCCCAAACTATGGGACCATGGTGGGTAAAAGTGATGGTATCACTAAATGTCTTTCCACCTTTTATTTTAAATTTTTCTACAATTTTTTGGGTGGGCTTCCATTTATTATCATGAAAATATTCAGTCATTGTAGAATCTTTAAATTGGATGTCGTACCAATCCATCACATCATCATAGCCATTGGTAAGACCCCAGGAAATATGATCATTGAATCCAATAATAATTCCAGGTGTCCCCGGGAGGGTTACGCCCATAACATTCTGATTGGGACTCACCAAATGCATTGCATACCAGATAGATGGTAGGTTCAAACCCAAATGGGGATCATTGGCAAGCATGGCATTTCCCGATGTGGTGCGGTTGCCAGATACCACCCAGTTATTACTACCAATGCCCTCATGTTCTCGGGTAATAATATTCCCCCTGTCAGCTTTGGATTGATATAAATTAGGAGGTTGATCTAACGGCACAGGTTTAAAATCGTATTTTGTTCCCGGGGGAATTATAGGATCCACAAACCATGGGTAGATGGGAAAGAGTTCTTCCACTATATCTCTCCCCATTTCATTCCACATGCGGGTGTAGGTGAGTTCGGTATTTCTGCCAGTAAGCATCCATGCCATATATTTTAAAAGCAGACTGGTTTTTAGGGGAGTCCAGGGTTCTGGCGCATAATCCAATATTTTATATTCCAGAGGATATTGGTCAATGGATAATGATGCAATATAAGTATTAACTCCCTCAGTAAAGGCATCTGCCATAGGTAATAATTGTTGATCTTTCAAAATAGCATTAAGAGAATTTTCTGCTCCATATTTCATGCCGACCCTTCGTTGATATCGGTCATAGCCCAATGCTTTTTCTCCTACAATTTCGCTAAGCCGTCCACCGGCAGCATGGGTTTGGAATTCCATCTGCCATAATCGTTCAGATGCCATAATGTACCCTTGGGCAAAATAGAGGTCAATGTCATTTTCAGCAAAAATATGAGGAATTCTCAGGGTGTCAAAAATTACTGTGACTGGTGATTCAAGATAAGAGGATTCCATCTTTAGCCGATTAATATTATCTGAATCCACCAAGGCAAGATACCCATGAAAAGGGTCTAGGAATTTACCCAAAGGTGGCAAATTGCCTATTGGATTGTTTAACGTCCAAATTAGCAAAGTGGTTAATATGGGTAAAATGAGGTAGCGAGTATTGGTCATATACTGCTATTAATCCAACAATCGCACTACCATTCCTGACCGCAGTTTTGGTTCAAACCAGGTGGATTTTGGAGGCATCACCTGTCCAGAATCTGCCACAGATAAAAGTTGTTCAATGGAAACGGGAGGCAGGGCAAATGCCACTTGACAATCGATCTCACATCGTCGTTCCAATTCTACCATTCCTCTGATTCCACCTACAAAATCAATTCGCTTGTTTGTGCGGGGATCATCAATATCTAAAATTGGAGTAAGCAGATATTTTTGCAGAATGGATGCTTCTAAACCTTCAACGGGGTCGTCAGATTTAACATGAGTCTTTGTGTCTAATTGGTACCATTTTCCATTTATATGCATGGAATAATTATTTTTGGGGATCGGTGATGGGGGATAGGGAATGGGGATGATATCAAAATTTTTATTTATTGACTCATGAAATTGCTCTTCAGTAAATCCATTTAAATCTTTTGCAACACGATTATAATCTAATATCTGCATCTCATCATGAGGAAAAATAACAGATAGGAAATAGTTATATGGTTCATATCCAGAATGATTTGGATTGGCTTCTTCCCTTATTTTCTGCACTCTTGCTGCGGAGGCAGCACGATGATGTCCGTCTGCAATATACAGGGCAGGTATTACTTGAAAATAGTCAATTAATCGTTCAATTTGGATTTTGTTTTCAACTTTCCAAAGAGCATGAAAGGTAGCATCATCAGCAGTAAATGAAATATCTGGATGAGAATTTAAAATCTCTAAAATGACGTTTTTCAGTTTTCCATCATTTCGATAAGTAAGAAATACAGGTCCTGTATTTGCATTCGTAATGTCAATATGACGAGTTCTGTCATCTTCCTTCTCCGGACGAGTGAACTCATGTTTTTTAATGAGTCCCTGATTATACTCTTCAATTGATACAGCAGCCATAATACCTGTTTGGGTATGGTTTCCCATTGTAATCTGGTACAGATAAAAACAAAAATTGGTATCCTGAACTAGATTACCCTTTTCAATATAATCCAGAAGATTATTTTTACCATGATTATGTAAATCATCTCCTAATGGTTCTTCTCCAGAATTAAAATCAATTTCAGGTTTGATAATGCGCAGAAAGGAATCGTTATTACCCTGTACCATCTTCCGAGCTTCATCAGAAGTCATTACATCATATGGAGGAGAGGTTATTTTATGAGCTAAGTTTTCTGGCGGACGATAGCCTCGGAAAGGTTTAATGAGTGCCATTTAATTCCTTTATTAGTTAGTCACTTAGTTTCTCAGTGGAATTCTATGAAAAATGCTTTTTAAATACTGAACGCAATCCAGTTTCAGTGCCACCTAGAATTCTCTGGACATTTATCCAATGCTTGATTATGCCAACACCAAAAAGAACTACTGCACAGCCCATCACAACATCAGAATGATTGCTGTAATATGCCAAAAGTGGAATTATAATATAAAGAGCGATTGACCCAACGGCAATATAATCTGTAATAATGGTTATAAATATCAGACCAATTATGGTGGCAACACCGATTTGCCAATCTATTGCTAAGAGCAATCCAATGTAACAAGCTATGCCTTTGCCACCGCGAAAATCTAAGAAGAAGGGGTAAATATGCCCCAATACAGCACCGGTTCCTGCAAGTGCTATGAGATTTAATGGTTGGTAGGCTCCGGGGAAAATATATAATACTATTTGGGTTGGAATATAGGCTTTGAGTACATCGACAAAACCAGTGAGTATTCCATATTTCCACCCTAGTTCAGAGGTTACATTTGAGGCGCCTGCATTACCAGACCCAATTTCCCGGATGTCTTTTTTGGACACCATTTTAGAAATAAAATAAGAGGTCTGGAAACAACCAAATAAATATCCAATTAACACTGCAGTAGATCCCTGTACAATATTCATTTTATAGACTCCAATTCTTCAAAAATACCCATTTTTTGGTTTTTCTTTACATTTTTCTGATCAAATATTTGACCATTCATGGCAATATAAACACCCGATGGTAATGCCTGAACAAATGAGAGTGCGCTCCCCATATTAAACAAACCATCGGAGCTGCCAAATCTTACAGGAATCATAGCACCCGAGAGAACTATAGTTTTATCAATATCTGCTTCTGCCAGCATGTTGGCAGTCTCTACCATGGTGTCGGTTCCATGGGTAATTACAATTTGTTGTACAGGCTCCTCAATACATTTTTGGATAATATAGTTTCGTTCTGTATTTGACATTTCCATGCTGTCCACCATCATGAGGGTTTCAATGTCCACATCTAAACGGCAGCGACCTAATTCCAATAATTCATACATGTGGGATCTTTTGAAATACAATTCACCTGTGATTTCATTGTATTCTTTATCGAAGGTTCCACCTGTAATAAATATTTTAGTTTTTGCTTTCAATTCAGTAGTATTAAAGATATGAAATATACGGCTATTCAGATTTTCAATTTTTCAAAAAAATGGAGACGGGCAATTTCAATTAATATTGAATAGTAAATTATGAATATCTCATTATGTAAAAATTAAGAGGGTTATTTCTTAAATTGAAAATAAGCACTTTGAAGATAAGCATGAAAATTTGATTGAATAGATTGATAGGCCTCTGATATTTCTGGTACGGGGGAATACGGATAATCATAAAGACCACTATATTGAAACAATGCTGTATTTTGATTAAATGTTTCTGTGTATAAATAATCTCCTTCAAACCACATACAATGATCGTTTACGATTCGACACGCAACTCCTTTATAATCATCTGATAGGATATTAGTGCCCAATAATTCGAATGGTTTAGTGTACCCAATCAAGTGAAGTAATGTGGGTACAACATCTATTTGACTAGTAACTTCATTTATTCTCTTAGACTTTGTAATGATTGCAGGTGAATAAATTATAAAGGGAATATGGGCATTACGTGGATCCTCATACATACCACTGTATTCATTAATACCATGATCTGATATAAAAACAAAAATGGTGTTTTGAAACCAGACTTCTGATCGATTTCTTTCTATAAACTCGCCAATAATGTAATCTGTATATGCCATGGTGCGCATTACTTTTTGGATTCTTTTATTTTTACTTAGAAAATGGGGGATCACTTTCTCCATTTTTTTAGGTATTTTCCATGGTTGATGATTAGTTGTTGTAAACATCGTAAGTAGAACAGGGACTTGCGAAGTATCAAAAATCGATTCTGCATAATCAAATAAATATTCATCAAAAACACCCCACATAGTCCCCGGAGTATTTTTTGGGAAGTCATTTTGTTCAATTAAATGGTCAAATCCATTTGCTAATACAAAACCTTTCATATTGTCAAAATCTGCATCTCCTCCGTACATAAACCAGGTGGAATACCCAATGTCCTTTAATAATGAAGCAATAGTTTCTACATCTTGTTGTGATTCGACTTGAGATATGAGAGGAAATCCTGGTAATGGAGGCCATGAACATAGAATTGTACTTAGCCCATAGGCTGACCGTTTCCCTGATGCTATTGTGCGGGTACAATTTATTCCATTATCTGCCATACGATTTAAGTTGGGGGTTACATCTATTCCTCCAGAATTTGTAGAACCACAGTATTTCCCAAGGAATGATTCTAAAACAACCAAAACTATATTTGGTTTTATCGCCTGTGATTTAATTATTTCTCGTTTAAAGGAAGAGGAATCAGTAAATATTTCCCTAGGGTTTTTTATAGCTTTTTGAGTAATTAATAATGCTGAATTATCATCCATATATTTAACCAACTTCGCAATATTTTTTTCTGAATTCAATTGAATAATCGACCGACCAAGATTAAAAATCGGATTTAATGCTGTCTGATTTGCAAATGGATTATCACTAAACATTGCATGTCCCCAATCGATAGGTCTTTGCTGCCAGCCGCCTCTTATGAAAGTCCCGATTAATAAAAAACCAATTATGAAAAATGAAATATTACTGAAAAATGAATCGGATTGCTGCTTTTGTTTTTGGATAATTTTAGTTAACAATTTATACCATAGATAACTGATAGTAGTAATGCTAAATAGATAATAAATAACAGGATATTCAACCCAAACAAATTGCCATAATTCCCAACTCAATACTGTTGGCTGCCAGGAAAGAATATTTAGATGAGTTCCAAGCTCCTTATAGAATTCAATATCAGCAATTGAGATAAAGGAATAAAGAAAAGCAATAATTCCAATAAATATAAAAAATAATCTTCTATATAGTTTTGATTTCCAGCCAATATATGGAAGAAATATTGTTAGAAAAACAGGAAGACATAGGTAAGATGAAACAACTGCATCTAAGCGCAGGGATACATAAAAGGACTTAAAATAAATTGGGATGTCATTAAATTGTAATTGCTGAAGGTTACTAACTAAAAAGATTCCACGCCAAAATCCCATTAATAAAAGTAATCCTATAAAATAAATTGAAAGAATTTTAAAGGGGGTGGGTACTGGAAGAGAGAGAGTTTTTCTGAAACTCAAGAATTCTAAGATTTAAATATTTTTTCAACTATG
>CAJWYZ010000092.1 GCA_913049525.1 uncultured Fidelibacterota bacterium
AATCGATGAATCAAAAGGCAAAATCAAGGATCAACTTCAGAAAAAAATTGATGGTGGGGATATAAATATTGAAGATGTATTAGCAGCACCTGAAGTAGAAGAGTAGTGGGCTGTTGAATTTAATAAAAGCCTCCAACAAGTTGGGGGCTTTTTTATAGCAATTACTTTTTTACTTATTGGTATTATTAAACAACAATAAATCCCCTAAATCGAGCAGACAGAGCCAAGTATCCAAGAATAAATTTACAAAATTTCTGCTAAAAATTGTCCGGTATAAGAATCATTGACTTTACTCACCATTTCTGGGGTGCCTTCAGCTACAATGTTTCCTCCACCTTCACCTCCTTCAGGACCTAGATCAATAATCCAATCAGAAGATTTAATAACATCCAAATTATGTTCAATTACCACAACTGTATTTCCCTTATCTACTAAACCGTGTAATACATGAAGTAACATTTTTACATCTTCAAAATGAAGGCCAGTGGTAGGCTCATCCAATAAATATAATGTTCTGCCAGTCCCTGCTCTGGATAATTCTGCTGCTAATTTTACTCGTTGAGATTCTCCGCCTGAAAGCGTTGTAGCTTGTTGTCCTAAATGAATATAACCAAGTCCCACATTATTTAATGTCTCCAATTTTCTTTTAATTTGAGGATGATTTTTAAAAAACTTTAGAGCATCTTCAATTGTAAATTCCAAAACTTCAGATATTGTTTTTCCTCTATAAACTATTTCAAGGGTTTCCCTATTATATCTCAAACCTTTACATTCTTCACATTGAACATACATATCTGCCAGGAAATGCATTTCAATTTTAATCAGTCCTGCACCTCGACATGTTTCACAACGACCTCCCTTCACATTAAAGGAAAACCTCCCTGGCTGATATCCCCGAATTTTTGATTCTGGCAATTGACTATATAATTCCCTAATATGAGTAAATACTCCCGTATATGTGGCGGGATTTGAGCGAGGAGTCCGCCCAATTGGAGATTGATTTATATCAATAATTTTATCTATATGTATCATCCCTTTTATAGATTCAAAATGTAATGGTTTACGCAAACTAGAATATAATTCTCTAGACATTAGTGGATACAAAGTTTGGTTTATGAGGCTTGATTTACCTGAACCTGATACACCTGTAATGCTTGTAAATTTCCCAAGTGGAAACTTCACTGTAACATTTTTTAGATTATTTCCAGTTGCTCCTATTAATGTTAAAAAAGTTCCAACACCTTTTCGACGACTATTTTTAATTTTTATACCGGCTTTCCCAGTTAAATATTTTCCGGTAAGTGAATTTTTACTTTGAATAATGTCTTTGGGAGTTCCACTGGCTATAATTTTACCACCATGGGTTCCTGCACGTGGTCCTAAATCTAACACCCAATCTGCAGCAAGAATAGTATTTTCATCATGCTCAACAACAATTACTGTATTCCCTAAATCCCGCAAATGTTGAAGTGTTTTAATTAGTCTTTGATTATCTCTTTGGTGCAAACCGATAGTTGGTTCATCTAAAATATATAGCACCCCTACCAATTGAGAACCAATCTGTGTTGCCAACCGAATTCGTTGAGATTCACCACCTGATAGTGTCCCCGATGATCGGTTGAGAGTAAGGTAATCCAATCCCACATTTACAAGAAAATTTAATCTTGATTTGATTTCCTTAATAATTTGCTCGGAGATTTCAGCATCACGATTTGATAATTTTATATTGTTGAAAAATTTATGTAAAATCCCAACCGTTTCTTCAGTAAGTTCATGAATATTTTTTTTGTCTATAGTAACGGCAAGGCTTGCCGATTTCAATCGTGCACCACCACATTCAAGACAATTTTGTATTGCCATATATTTTTCTATCCAATCTCGCATTTGTCCAGATTTTGTTTGGGTATATCTTCGCTGAAGATTGGGAATTACACCTTCAAATTTTCCTTTATATTCACCCTTAAATTTCTCAGATTGATATGACATGGTAATTTTTTCTCCGGGGTGGGTACCGTAAAGGAGAATATTCTGCACTTCTTCTGTTAATTTTTTCCAAGGGGTTGTAAAATTAAAATCATAATGGAACGCCAAACTTTTCAGAATTGCGCTATACCAATTCCCTCGTGGTTGTTCACCAATGGGATCAATAGCTCCCTGAATGAGTGATTTTTTAGCATTTGGAATAACCAATTCAGGATCAATGGATACTTTCGTTCCTAGTCCATCGCAGGTAGTACATGCACCAAATGGTGAATTAAACGAAAATGCTCTTGGTTGGAGTTCTTCAAATGAAATATCACATTTAGGGCAGGAGAAATATTCGCTGTAAAGTTGCTCTTTTTTACCAATTTCATCAATAATTACCAGCCCATTCCCAACTTTAAGTGCAAGTTCAATTGATCCTGTTAATCTATCTTTTATTCCTTTTTTTGAAACAAGGCGATCTACTAACACTTCAATATTATGCTTAATATTTTTTTCTAACTCAATTTTATTAGATAGATTTTTTTCCTCTCCATCTATTCTGACTCTCACAAACCCTTCCTGGGCAATTGATTTCAAAACATCTTTAAATTGACCTTTTCTACTTCGAACTACGGGAGCCAAAACCTGAAACTTGGTTCCATCTTTAAACGATAATATTTTATCTACAATTTGCTGAACGGTTTGCCGCTCAACAGCTCCTCCACAATTATTACAATGTTGAACACCAATTCTAGCATATAGAAGCCGCATATAATCATAAATTTCTGTGATAGTGCCAACAGTAGAACGAGGATTTTTACTGGAAGTTTTTTGTTCAATTGAAATTGCTGGAGACAACCCTTCAATGTAGTCTACATCGGGTTTTTCCATGAGTCCTAGAAATTGTCTTGCATAAGCAGAAAGTGACTCTACATATCGTCTTTGACCTTCGGCGTAAATTGTATCAAATGCCAAGGAGGACTTCCCAGATCCTGATAACCCTGTAATTACCACCAATTTATCGCGGGGAATTTCTACATCTATATTTTGCAAGTTATGCTCTCTGGCACCCTTTACAAAAATGTGGTTTTCAAATAGAAAATTGTTGGTTTTTTTATTCATGCGGAACTTGAAAAATACATGGATTTAGAGAATGTGGAAAAGAATTATTTGCTGGATTTTATTAGAAATACTACTCATCTATTTATTCTTTTATAGGCAGGTTATTATACATTTCGTAATTTTTCTATATGGGAAAATCATGGACACCAGATAGTTGGCAGAATCTAACTGCGGCTCAACAACCCGGATGGGAAAAATCTGAAGAGTATTCAAAAGTTATATCTGAAATAATGAACTATCCTCCCCTTGTTTTTGCTGGGGAAGTCAGAGCATTAAAACAACAGCTCGCCGATGCAGCTCGCGGAGATGGGTTTTTAATTCAAGGTGGAGACTGTGCCGAAACTTTTGATGATTTTCGGGCAGATTCTATAAGAGATAAACTTAAAATTTTACTGCAGATGTCTGTGATCTTAACTTATGGTGCTTCCTGCAATGTGGTGAAACTTGGACGAATTGCTGGTCAGTTTGCCAAACCCCGCAGCTCAGATACAGAAACCCGTGATGGACTTGAACTTCCATCTTATCGTGGAGATGCTGTAAATGATATTAAATTTATTGAGAAAAATCGGGAACCAAATCCTAAACGATTATTACGAACCTATAATCAATCCGCTGCTACCTTAAATCTTCTTAGGGCATTTACAACTGGTGGATTCGCAGATTTAAATAAAGCCCATGTTTGGAATCAAGAATTTATTGCACAATCTCCCCAGGGTCAGCGGTATGAAAAAATTGCAAAAAGTATCGATGATGCTCTTACATTTATGAAGGCAGTGGGAATAACTTCAGATAATACTGCTGCATTAAAGTTAACAGAATTTTTTACATCTCATGAAGCTCTATTAATGGGATATGAACATGCTCTTACTCGACAAGATTCTCTAACAGAAAAATGGTATGATTGTTCTGCTCATTTTCTGTGGATTGGCGATCGAACGCGGCAACCAGATGGAGCGCATGTGGAGTTTCTCTCAGGAGTTGATAATCCTATCGGTATCAAAGTGGGCCCTACAATTATTGAAGATGAACTTATCGCTTTATGTGAAAAATTAAATCCAGAAAACGAGTGGGGGAAACTTACCCTTATCACACGAATGGGTGCAGACGCAATTCGTAGTAAATTGCCTCCAATCATTAAATCAATAAAGGAAAATGACCAAAATGTGCTCTGGGTATGTGACCCCATGCATGCCAATACATATAAAACTGAAAATGGATTTAAAACGCGACATTTCAATACAATTTTAGAAGAATTGGAACACTTTTTTGCTATTCATCGTGCAGAAGGTACTATTCCCGGAGGTGTACATTTTGAATTGACAGGCGATAATGTTACTGAATGTTTGGGCGGAGCACGAGAAATTAGCGATGAAGATTTGAATTCTAGATATGAAACTGCCTGTGACCCCCGACTTAATAATGAACAAAGTCTCGAACTTGCGTTTTTAGTTACAGATCTCTTGAGAATCGGTCGCTGAGTTTCTCAAAATAGTTCCGAATTTCTTTTATATTTTAGTTTAAATTCCTCGGCTATTTTCAAACCCATTTTATAGGAGTATATAATGCCAAATCTATCAATCCATGGCTATGGAGATGACCTCACCATTAATAATTCTCGACTGGGTGATCTTTCACCGGCAGAACATGAAAGAATAGATAAAGATAAAGGGGGTCGTAATTATAATCCTCTTGAAAATGTAGTGGTAAGCCATGTAAAGGATTCCTCTACTCTTATATGTAGAAAGCCATCAGAAAATGGAGTGGCTGCTTATATAGAGGAAGAACTAATTGATGGGCTCTGCTGTTATTCTGCAGTAAATCAGGGACAACTTAATCAGACCATTGTTGACGCTGTAGTTAAACACCTCACTGAAGAAAAACTACCAACCGTTCCACGATCTATACGGCATAAATATATGAGTGCTTTTTTATTAGCAACCACAGGAATTACTGAAATGGACAGGGTTGTCCCCAAGGTTGCAGGCGTAGAAGCTCCTGAACTCATGTTCAAACTTTCCCGCCGTTGGGGATATAAGGTGAAAGGCATTCCTGAAAATGAAGCTATTATTGTAGCTGCAAGGGGGAATTTTCATGGCAGAACGGTTACCGCTGTCTCCATGTCTGACGACCCTGATGCAAGAGAGGGGTTTGGCCCCTTTGTTCCGGGAATCGAATTAGTGCCTTTTAACAATATTGATGCCCTTACATCATTATTTGAATCTAAAGGAGAAAAAATTGCAGCTTTTCTGGTAGAGCCAATTCAAGGCGAAGCTGGCGTAATTGTTCCGGATAAAGATTATTGGACTCAAGTTAGAGCCTTGTGTGATAAACATAATATTCTTTTAGCTATGGATGAGGTTCAAACCGGGTTTGGCAGAACCGGAGCTAACTTTGCTCACCAACTTTATAATGTAAAACCTGATCTCATGGGTTGTGGTAAGGCTGCTGGGGGCGGAATCCTCCCAGTTTCATTTGTGGCGGGGTCTGATGAAGTTATAGGTGTGCTCACTCCGGGTTCCGAGGGATCAACTTTTGGCGGGTATCCACTTGGAGCTGTGGTTGGTGTTTATGCTATTAAAGTATTGATTGAAGAAAAGCTTGCTGAAAATGCTAAAATAAGAGGTGCTCAATTAATGAGTCACTTCGAAAATATGCAGACAGACTTTCCTGATAAAATAAAAGAGGTGCGAGGTAAAGGATTACTTACCGCTTTTGAGATGCAAAATTCTCCCCATTTGGATGGTCACCATGTTTCTATTGAACTGTTGAAACATGGAGTGTACGCAAAGGAAACTCATCATAGTACGGTTCGCATTGCCCCGGCACTTACCATTGAAGCATGGCAAATTGATAATATTGCAGAATCAAT
>CAJWYZ010000093.1 GCA_913049525.1 uncultured Fidelibacterota bacterium
GCTTTCAGGTCTGTTAATAGACTTGCTTTCTCATCATAATATTGATGAAACATTGCCGCACCATTCATTGCCTTAATAGTATGCCTTGTTAAATCGCCAAAGGCAAACACGGCATCAACTTTTTTTTCAGATAAATATTTTCCTAAAGTTTTATGGTGATTTTCTTCTAAATCTCCCAGTTCAAGCATATCACCTATAACTGCAATTTTTCGACTTCCTTTAGAAAGAGATGTGAGATTATTTATTCCCGTGCGGGCAGATTCAAGATTGGCATTGTAACTATCATTTATTACCATTATATCCTGGAATTGTAAAATATTGCCACGGCCGGCGGGCAGTTGAAAGGATTCTATTTTATTTTTTATAACATGAGCATCCATTTTCAAATAAGATGCAATAGAAAATACTGCCAGCGCATTCAACCCCATTGTTTCTGATGCCGCTGATAAATTAATTGAAATATTATTAATGGTTAATGTCTGACGATCTGAAGACCAACTACCCTCATAATCAGAAGATTTGGTGAAGGTATATTTTACTTTCTTACAAGCAATTGGCATGTTGGAGATAAAAGGATCATCCATATTTATAAATGCGACACCTTCTTTGCTGAGAGAAGAAAACAGGGCTGATTTTGTTTTTGCAACCTCATTTATATCACCAAAATATTCTAAATGGGCTTCATAAATATTGGTAATGATGCCCATATTGGGCCGGACAATATTGCAAATATATTCTATTTCACCGGGCATACTAGCGCCCATTTCAATAATGGCAATATCTTCATTTCCATTACATTCAAAAATTGACAAAGGTACACCAATAGTGCTGTTGAAATTTCCCTTTGTTGACATTGTTTTCATGCTTGCTGAAAGCACATGGGTTAATAAATCTTTCGTCGTAGTTTTTCCATTAGATCCGGTTATGCCAATAAATGGACAGGTGATATGATTCCGATAAGCACTCGCTAAATCATGTAAAAACTTCTGGGTTGATTCTGTCTGAAAAGATGGTAGAGATGTTTCAACTTCCCTTTCTATTATTGCAATAGATGCTCCAGCACTTTCGGCTTGGCTGATATAATTATGTCCGTCGGAGCTTTCACCTTTAAATGCCAGAAAAATATCTCCGGGTTTTATATTTCGAGAATCTATTGAAATTCCTGAAAAATCAGAAGCGTTCAGCTCAGGGAAAGCCTTATTCAAAGCCTTTTTAAAAAAAGTGTTATTTTGAATATCAACTCTCATTTGAATATGCCCTGATAATTTCAATGTCGCTATAAGGTATTTTTACTGAACCTATTTCTTGATAATTTTCCTGTCCCTTGCCAAGAATAAGCAGAATAGAATTTTCATCCATCTTTTTCAATGCAGTGGTAATGGCTTCTTTTCGATCTGGAATAACCGTGAAATCATCTCCTGAAAACCCTCGAATAATATCTGCATTTATATTTTCTACATCTTCATTCCGCGGATTATCCATCGTTATGAAACTGAAAGCAGAATATTTTTCTGATATTTTTGCCATTTCTGACCGTTTACCAGAATCTCGATTACCTCCGCAACCAAACACTGTTAATAATTTTACCCCGTCAGCTGTAAGGCTTGAGAGGCTTGAAAACAATTTTTCATAGGCATCTGGCGAATGAGCATAGTCCACAAAAACTTTCCCTGGACAGTCACAAGAGATTAATTCCATTCTTCCAGGAATTGGAGGCATGTTTTTTACTGCGTTTTCAATTTGAGAAATTGAAACCCCCATGCTTAACGCTGCAGCCACTCCTGCCATAATATTTGACAAATTATATTCACCCAGCAGCAGAGAATCGATTGAAATTATATGCTCCCTGAATTGAAGTTGAGCCTTGATTCCATTAGTTGTAAATTCCGCTTGAACAGGGTGAAGATCAGCTTTTTTATTCATACCATAGGTAATGCATTTTGCAGAAATAGATGAGCATATCCGCTGTGCATAAGGATCATCAAAATTTATAACAGCGGTTTTGTCAACTGCCAATGTTTGAAATAGTTGCAACTTTGCTTTGAAATAATTTTCCATATCACCATGAAAGTCCAAATGTTCAGGTGTTAAATTTGAAAAGATGGCAATATCCACTTCTACATTATCCACTCGATGTTGGTCTAGTGCGTGGGATGAAATTTCCATCACTAAATTGTCAACTCCTGCCAGTTGCAGTGTCTGAAGCATTTGCTGGAGCTCTACAGATTCAGGAGTGGTAAACCCTGTGCTCACCATTCCGGTAGGTGTTTGAAATCCCAATGTGCCCAGGGTGCCACAGGTTGCCCCAGACGTTTGTAAAATATGATATAAAATGTGGGTGATAGATGTTTTCCCATTGGTGCCCGTAATGCCTACAATATTCATTTCTGCTGATGGATTTCCATAAAACTGCGCTGAAATATGAGACATGGCAAGGCGGGGATCTTTCACCTGTAAAATGGGTACGACGGTAGTCTTTGGGCTCCTCCCATTTGATAAAATCGCTACCGCCCCATTTTCAATTGCCTGGGGAATAAATTCATGACCATCTGAATTCTCACCGGCAATAGCCACAAATAAAGTGCCAGGCTTTACCTTTCGGCTATCGTAAGTGATGGCAGAGATTTCCCGATTATCCGGAATTCCTTTAAAATGAATATTTTTTACTAATTCGTTAAGCTGCATTACATAGATTCCAATTTTATGGTACAGGCAGGAGCATTATCAACCAGCTCACCGGGAGAGACCGATTGCCAAACTACTCTCCCAGATGTTCCAACCGGATTTATTAGCAGTCCTAAATCCTTTGCCTCTTGAATGGTTTGTTTCAATGTTTTCCCTAAAAAATTGGGGACAGTGTTTTCCCTCTTTTGAATAATATTTACAGTTGATAGTAAGGGAACCAGTTTATCTATATTTTTAGTATGTGCAAATTGCGGCATAGGCTTTGACTCAACAGGAACAAATTCTTTATTATTGATGATAAGTCTTTCAAATATATCTTTTACGATTGGAACTGCCGTTTCGTTCCCCCAATGAAGGCCATATCTTGGTGAATCAACATTAATTACACAAACATATTTAGGGTTGTCTGTTGGGAATACTGCGGCAAATGAAGATATAAACTCACGTGACGAGTAAGAACCATTTACAAATTTCTCTGCCGTTCCAGTTTTACCACCTATCCTAAACCCTGGAATTCGCGCCTTGTCAGCTGTTCCATGATTAACAACTTCTTCCATCATGGCCAGCAATGATTCTGATGTTTCCCGAGTCATTACTTTTCTTACGGGCCTTGGTGAATAATCTCTTTCTTCAAAGCCGTTTCCGGATATATTCTTAATTATCCTGGCAGTGGGTAAATACCCTCCGTTTGCTGCAGCCGAATATGCCACTGCTAGTTGCAAGGTATTGATTGATATTTCCTGACCCATTGATACGAAAGGACCAGAAAGGCGCGTCCATTCATTAAATTCCCGCAATACTCCAGGAGCTTCACTGGGGAGGGGGACTCCAGTTCGAATTCCAAACCCAAATTTTCGGGCATAATCATAAATATGCTGTGCGCCCATTTGATCTACCATTTTCGCCAAACCGATATTGCTGGAATAAATGAAAATATCAGATAGAGATAGATCACCGTGCGGCTCATGATCATGAATAATTTTTGAGGAGATAATTTGATATTCACCATTTTCACAGAAAAATTGATCCTCTGCTGTAAACATTCCAGACTCCAGAGCAGCAGTTAATGAAATTAGTTTAAATGTTGACCCTGGCTCATACGAATCTGAAATAGTTCGATTCGCAAATGTAGAAACATCATATTTCTCATAGGTATTTGGGTCAAAATCAGGAACCGAAGCCATGGCCAGAATATCACCAGTAAATGGATTTATAATTACCCCGTTTGCGGTTAAAGCCCCTGATTTTTTCATTCCTCTTTTCAAGGCATCTAAGAGAATGGATTGAATATTGACATCAATGGTGAGCTGAATATCTGCGCCATTTTCTGCAGTAGGATGCTGATCTATAATTGCTTTTCGAAGTGTGCCATTTGCAGAGCGATTATATTTAAGATTGCTGGTTTTGCCATTTAACAGCGGGTCAAATCGCCGCTCAATACCAAACTGTCCTTTATGATCACGATCTACATACCCAATTACCTGGCTTGCCAAATTTTGAAATGGATAGTATCTGCTGGTTGAAACATCGCATTGCAACCCCTTAGTTTCTTTCAATTTTTCTAATACAGGCAAACATTGGGTTCTATTTAGCGCTTTGGTGAGAGGGATATATCTTTTTCTTTTTGATAATAATTTTTGATAGGAATCAAGAGGCTGATTAAAAGCCTCTGAAAAAAGCGTTGCAATTGCATTAACATCAGCCTCTTTTTGTGTATTCACCCAAAAGGTATAGGTTTTAATGGTTTCTGCTAAAATCTGCCCATTTCTATCAGAAATATTTCCTCGGCTGCCTTTTACAGATCGCTCAGTAAAACCAGCATTCAGGGTTATTTCACGAAGATCAGCTGCCTGAAATGATTGGACGTAGAGCATTTTACCTAAAATTGCTATACTGCAGATGAAAAATAAGGCAGATATAAAACGGACTCTGAGCTGATAAAAACTATACAGGCGGGTCATTCTGCATCTCCAACATATACAATGAGAGATTCTGGGGATGGGCTGTGTAGTTGAAAGTTTGCAGATGCTATTTTTTCAATTCTATCTTGCCGAGAAAGGTTTTTTACATCTCCCGAAAGTACCTTTACCCGATTGAGGTGCGTGGCACGGATATTTTCTAAATGGTAAATTTCGTTCCTCAGAAAAATGCATTCATTTTTCAAGGTAACGATACTGATTAAAATAACAACGGAAATTGTTACAAACCCAAAGAAGAACAGGAAATCGGAAATTGATTTGTTCTTTTTAGGCTTGATGGCCATCAGACTCTTTCAGCCACCCTTAATTTAGCGCTTCTTGAGCGGGGGTTATTTTTTATTTCCTCAGCACCGGGTATTATTGCCTTACGGGTGAGAATTTTGAGGGAGGGAGTGGTATCACAAACACAGAGGGGATATTCTCTGGGGCATACGCAGGTTAGGGCACAATTTTTAAAAAATTGTTTTACCATACGGTCTTCCAGTGAATGAAAAGAAATAATGGCTATTCGCCCCCCAACTTTAAGCCACTGTGTAGAATTTTCAAGGGCATCCTTAAGTGATGCTAATTCATCATTTATTTTAATGCGAATTGCCTGAAAAACCCGAGCTAAGGATTTATTTAAAAAACGAGGGTGTACGCATTTAGAAACGGCCTCTTTTAAATCAAATGTGGTTTTCATGGCGTTGGACTGCACTTTATTATAAATCATTTGTGCTATTTTACGGCTATGCCGCTCTTCGCCGTATTCTCGAATAACGTCACTTATTTCTGATTCTTCGCTGTTATTTAGAAAATCATAGGCAGAGTAATCTGCATTGGGGTTTAGCCGCATATCTAAAGGAGCATCTTCCTGAAAAGAGAAGCCCCTACGCCCTGTATTGAGTTGGCTGGAGGAGGTGCCAAGGTCAAATAAAATACCTGTCAATGTATCCACTCCCAGAGTTTGGAGGAGGAAAGGATATTCTCTGTAGTTCCCGTTAAGGAGAGAATAAGAATTCCGGGGTGCCGACAGGCGTTTTTCAGTGTATTCCAGAGCATAGGGGTCAAGATCGATACCTATTAACTGTCCATCTTTCGAAAGTTTGGATAGCAGTGCTTCTGCGTGACCGCCGAAGCCCACTGTCCCATCCAAGTATATTCCATCCGGGTCTGTGTATAGCCGAGATATGGTTTCCTCGAGCAGTACCGGAAGGTGAGGGAGGGATTGATTCATTAAGGTTAAAAATTAATTTCATTGGCTAAATCGTCAAAG
>CAJWYZ010000094.1 GCA_913049525.1 uncultured Fidelibacterota bacterium
GTATTATTACAGCTCGGATGGATTTTTGACTTGATGGATGGCATGATGGCCCGCTTTAAAAAAATTATGGCGTAGGCAGATGGGAAATTGGAAATTGATGTGGAAACATAGTTCTTATATTCAATTGATTGTTCAAATCTTTTTGTTGTCATTAAAGTTCGGAAATTTAGCCGAATTTCGACGAATTAGAAATTTTAAATAAAATAAATAATTAACCTTATGGAGTTGAAACATGGGAATTAATCAGTATCAAAGATGGATCAGGCACAAGACAAATAATAGGAATTTTATAAATGGACTTCGTTTTACAACAACTTGGAGGTGTAATTCACGCTGCACCACTTGTTCAATTTGGAAAATGGACGACTCAAATGATTTAACAGTTTCTGAAATCGATAAATTTAGTAAATCTAAATATTTTTCAAAAACATCTTATATTACATTGAGTGGAGGTGAGCCTACACTTCGGAATGATTTACCAGAATTAGTTACAGTATTACATAAGAATATTCCTAGCGCTGGATTAAATCTCACAACTAATGGAATTAATCCAGAACGAACGGAAAGAATGTTCAGAGAAATAAGAAAAAATAATCCTGATTTAAGAATTGATCTAGTGGGGTTAAGCCTGAATGGTCCCAAAGATATTCATGACAAGACCCGTGGAATTCCTAAAAATTATGAGAAAGTGCTTGAAACTTATGATAGAATAAAAAATCTTGTACCGGTGGCTTTCAGCTTTACTTTTTGTAAGGATAATGTTGATTATTTTGATTGGGTTCAAGATTTTGCAGAAAAAAAAGGCACCTATGCCTATATTTGCTGGACTGTAATGAACCAAAGGTTTCAGGTCAGTGATGAAGATCTTTTATTCTGGAAACCAGGAATGGAAAAAGTATTGTTAAGACATGTGGATAGAGTGTATAAAAATAAGGGATTTTTATACAACCTGGCTTTTCTACCAGCTTATATATCAAGCTCTTATCTGTATGATTCCATTGTAAACCAAAGACTTATGCCCTGTCAGGCCGGGAGTCAGATCGTACACGTAGCTCCAGAAGGGGATATTTACCCCTGCAATTTTAAATTAACACCGGATCGTATTTTGGGAAATATACGTGAAGATAATTTTGATAATATTTGGGAGAATATTTCCTCAGAAATTTTAAGCGAAATCGATTCAAAAACATGTATGTATCCGAATGGATTATGCGGTGATTCTGATATTCTTCCAAGCATTAAAGGAAATCCGCCTGAGTTGATAAAGTGGTACCTAGCTAAGTATTTTAAACGCGAAGAATTAATTCAGGTAAAAGATAGATGAAACGAAAAACCTACAGTCGATATCGACAAATTCTAGATTTTATAGTGAAAATAAGAGTTCCATTTCTATCCAGTTTTATCGTTAAAAAAATTTATGATCAACATTTTTTTGAGGATGCTAATCAATTAAAGATTAAGACAGCAGAACAAGTTGCAAGCGTTGTTAATACATTCTTTGATTTCAGGACGGTTTTTGATATTGGATGTGGGATGGGTCTTTATATAAATGAATTATTTAAAACTGGAAAAGTGGTCATGGGGTGTGATTATAGCGCCGACGCAATTAAAATGTCATGCAAGGATTTTTTAATTTTTCAAGCTGATATTTCAAAGCCAATTATATTAAATCAAAGATTTGATTTAGTAATGTGCTTTGAAGTTGCAGAACATATTCACCAAATTTATTCAAAACAGCTTGTTTCAAACTGTACTGAATATAGCGATAGAGTAATTTTTACGGCGGCTCCAATAGGTCAAGGTGGAGTGGGTCATATTAACGAACAACCATATGAGTTTTGGATTAATCTTTTTGAACAGCGAAGTTTCGCATATAATCAAACTTTATCTGAAGACATTAGAAAAAAATTAAGAGATAATAACGTTGTCGATTGGCTTTCAAACAATTTTATGTGTTTTGAAAGAATATCAAATAATTAATTGATAGTTATATGAACCCGATTGTATCTGTAATCCTTTCTGTTAATTCGAATGAGAAATTATTAGATCAAACATTTTCAAGTATCCTCTCTCAATCATTAAAAAATTTAGAATTTATAGTAATAATTGATGGTAGTGATCCATCAGTAGAAATTATAGCAAGAAAATATATAGACCCTCGCTTAATAGTTGTCAATCGACCTTGGGAAGGTTTAACAAAATCTCTTAATTATGGGATAGAAATCTCCAGGGGGAAATATATTGCACGTTCAGATGCAGGTGATTACTCTTTTCCTAATAGACTATCAAAACAAGTCTTCTTCTTAGAAAATAATAAAAGTGTAGGACTGCTTGGAACTTGTTATCTTGAGGAAACTATTAAGGGTGATAATGCAACTGAAGTTATTTTCCCAACTCAATCGAGTGTATTAAAAGATACATTAATATATCAAAATCAGTTTTGTCATGGTACCGTTATGTTTAAAAAACAATGTATAAAAGATGTTGGGAAATATCGTGATGAATTTGTGAAAGCTCAAGACTATGATTTATGGCTTAGAATCTCAGATAAATATGAGATTTCTAATTTGCCGGATATTTTATATAAACGTCGGATAGAGAGAAAGAGCATTTCTATTTCTAATAAGCATGAACAAGAAATGTATGCAGAAATTGCTATAGAATGCGCCCTTTCTAGAGCAAGAGGAGAAATGGAACCCTTATATAAGCTTAATAATATTATACAAAATAAACAAAAAAACACATTTATATCAGAAAGGAAAGCTAATTCGCAATATTATTTCAATCAAGGAAGGCGATTGTATAAAGAAAGAAAATTTAATCAATCCAGATATTTGTTTCTAAAATCACTTTATTCTTGGCCATTATTATTACATAGATGGATTTTCCTATTTGCGACATTATTACCTACTATACTGGTTGATATAATTGAACCACAATGGAAGAAATTCCAGAGAAAATTTGGCATTAGGATTTAAGATGAACGTTCTTACTAATATTATTTTTACTCGGAAAAGTAGCCTTTTGTTATGAAGAAACCAAAGCGAATTTCAGTTATTATTCCTACTTATAATAGGCAGAATATTGTCATTAATACACTTGAGCATTTCTGTAAACAAGCTAGTTCTGGTTTCGAAGTCATAATTGTTGATCAGACAAATAAATTTGAAGGAAAGTTAAACAACTTCAAAAGTCAGAATTTTGATTATAGGTATTTAACTATTGATGAAATTGGATTACCCAACGCGCGAAATATTGGTGCAAATGAAGCACAAGGTGAAATATTAATATTTATTGATGATGATAGTATTCCTGATGAGAGTCTGGTGGCAAACTACAGGGAATTATTTCAATCATTAGGGTCTGCAGTATTAATTGGGGGGAGAGTGATTGAAAAAGATTCAAGTATATTTAAAGAAGGAAAAAATATTGTTGGTGGTTGGATTACATGGTACGGCAAAACACTGAAAAATTTTGATACTGACAACTCAGGTGAATGTGAATGGGTGCCTGGCGGGAATTTTGCAGTGAGTAAAAAGCTATATTTACAAGCGGGTGGTTTTGATACAAACTTTATTGGTACTGCAGTTATGGAGGATGGAGATTTTGGATATGCTGTAACAAAAAGTGGCGGTAAAGTATATTATTATCCAGAGCCAGAAATTGAGCACCTTCGAATTCCAACGGGAGGGCTTCGTCAAAGAAATCCGGATAAGGGGATGTTCTATCGTTCTCATAATACAGTATATTTTTTTCGTAAACATCGGAAAAGAAAATTTCTTTTATTTGCTTTTATTTACTTAAATGGTATTGCAATAAAGGATTGGTTGCAGAAAAAACATGGTATTTTGGCAATATTTTGGACATGGGGTGGTTTTTATAAGGGTTTTAAAACAAAATTAAAAAAATGAATATTGCTCAAAAAATTGCCAAAGAATCCACCATTACATTTTCCGGTTTGGTTTATGGAAATGTAAATCGGTATCTATATACTGCTTTGTTAGCGCGTTGGGTAGGGGCTGAATTTCTTGGTATCTATTCCTTAGCAAATTCAATTATGCTGATTTCGGAAGTGTTGGGAAAGATGGGATTGGAAACGGGTGTTATGCGCTTTGTAAGTCGTTTAAATCCCGAAACAGATTCAGAGAAAATTCAAAAGGTGATCGCATCGGCGTTAAAAATGACAACCATATTTTCACTGGTGATCATGGTTGGATTAATCCTTTCATCCGGAATTATTGCGAATCAAATTCTCAATGAATCAACCCTATTAACATCTGTCATTATTATTTTTGCCATTGCAATCCCTTTTAATGGGTTGACCCTTGTATCTGCATTTGCCACCCAAGGATTTAAACGCCTCAAATATAAAACATTGGTGACCCAATTTATAAATCCAACCTTTCTTTTGGGCAGTATGTTGATTTGTTTCTGGTTTATTTCAACAGAATCTGCAATTATGGTGCCAATGTTGATTACAGGAATAATCGGGTTTTTTGTAATGGTGGTTGTATTGAAAAGAATTTCCGGTGTATCCAACAATCAAATCATAAAAGCAAAATTTGATTCATCATTATTAAAATTTTCCTATCCACTCATGTTTGTAACAATCCTTCAGACATTTATGCATTGGATGGATATTCTAATGTTAGGTTATTTCACCGATGCAACTACCGTTGGATTATATCATCCTGCTGCTCGAACTGCCGGTTTGCTTCAGGCGTTGCTTTTGTCATTCATCAGTATTTATACGCCCATGGCATCCCAATTTCATGCTGAGGGTGAAAGGGAAAAATTGGCGGACACATACAAGTTGGTAAGCAGATGGCTGTTGATTAGTGCCATTCCAATTTCAGCCGTTTTTATTATTTTCCCTGGAAAAGTTTTATTATTGTTTGGTCCGGAGTATTTGCCCAGTGCAAATATATTGGTTATTTTGACAGGTGCCACATTTATTCAAGCGCTGCTTGGTGCAGCGGGTCCAACCTTGAGTATGTCTGGCTATACAAAATTAGCATTGTGGAATACCGTTGGCGCTTTTGCGCTAAACTTTGGATTAAATATATATCTTATACCAAAGTATGGTATCATTGGTGCTGCGATAGCTACTTTAATTTCCCTGACTATACTTGGATTTGCACGAATTATTGAAGTGCAAATAATTTTGAGGATGAACTTCATAGACCGAAAAGTGATTAAGCCTATTTTGGCTGGATTAATCGTTTTTACCGGACTATTTTTTATTAAAGATTTCATTATGCCATTCCATACGTTGATTACCTTAATATTGGCAGGAATATTCTCAGTTGGAATTTTTGGAATTATTCTGTGGGTTTTAAAAATTGAAACGGAAGATTTGGATTTTTTCAAAGGACTTAAAGTCTTAAAAGGACGAAAATAAAAGATGAACTTAAATTGGAAACGCTCCGTTGTCGCTGCATCCGGCTTGATGCTTATTATCATTGCCGTATTATTTGAACCGGTTATTTTTGGTGGAAAGACATTTGGATCGCCAGACAGTTTAAGCCCCAAGGCTATAGGGATCGCATTAAATGAACTTTCGGATGCATCAGGTGAACTACCACAATGGCAGCCATGGGTTTTCAGCGGTATGCCCACCGCAGAAGCATTCACCAGTTTATCAAAGCTATATTTCCCGGAATATTTATTTAAACTGTTTTTCCTTTCAGGAATGATGATTCAACTCCTCCATTTATTATTTGCAGGCATCGGTGGATTCTTATTATTGCGCCATTTTAAATGTTCTGAATGGGCGGCGGTATTGGGCGCCGTTTCATTCATGATAACACCTTATATGGTCACCATGGTTGTATTT
>CAJWYZ010000095.1 GCA_913049525.1 uncultured Fidelibacterota bacterium
CCTTTTTCTTTAAGAATATTAAATGCCCATTCCAAAACTTCCAATCCGGGATGATGAATATTCCATTCAGAAAGGGTTTTCCGGGCAAGATTTACATCTCCCTCAATGAGTGCTTTGGATTGCTTTCCGATATAACATATGGTTAAATCTGCAGAAAACCCTTCTGCAATTTTACAGCCGATTTCCAGAATATTTTTTGATTCTTTCTTGGTGTTTTTAATTGCAATGAGAAATTTCATAATAATTATATCCTATTTAAAATTTGTGAACCCGATTATCAGGGGCCAATAAAATTTGTAAATCAATAACAGGGTAATGGTTGACATAATTGCCATGCGCCAACCAGCTTTCAGAAAGTCGGTCATTTTTACTAAGCCGGAAGAGTAAATAATCATACAAGCCGGTGCTGCAATGGCAGAAAAATAGCCGAATGCCGATGAAATAGCAGTGGTCATTCCCATATAAGCAGGGTCACCCCCCATGCTCAAAGTAATAGGCCCCAGCACCGCTACCGTACCACTGGAACTCATGATATTTGACAGAAGTGTAGTGAGAAAAATATTTAACAAATAAGGAATGACAGAAAATTGTTCGATGAATGGTGAAAACTGGTTCATTAGGGATTGCCCAATCCACAAAGCGGTTCCGGTATTTTTCATTTGCACACCCAGAGAAATAGCACCGGCAAAAAGTAGAATCACCCCCCAATTTGTATCTCGACTCACTTGTTTCCATTCCACCAAACCGGTTGCCATGTACAAAAATGCACCGCCAATTGCAATAATTCCCAATCCATAGCGTTCATTGAGGAATATCCAGCAGAAAAATACAATGGCGAAAATTAGAATAGTCAATAACTCGTTACCGGAAAATTTTCCTTTATGAGCCACATGAATTTTTAAACGACGGATTGCTGTATCCATGCTTTTAAATTCTGGTTTGAAAGCCAGCTGAAGGAGAAAGGTAGTGCTAAGCATTCCAATAATTACCATAGGATAGGCCATGATAATCCACTGGAAATAGGTTAGAGTTACCCCACCATCTGTAATAGTGCGCCAGTATTCCAGCATAATGGCATTGCGCGCTCCCCCTGATGGAGTGCCAATACTACCCACTGTTGATCCGTAGGCAATACTGAATAAAATCAAGGCTGTCAAATTGGGAATGGGTTTGTTTTTTCTACAGTTCCGCACCAATGAAAGTCCCACAGGTAGCATCAACGCTACAACGGTATGTTCTCCAACAAAGGATGAGAGCAGGGCAGAAATACAAGTAAATCCAAGTACAATATGTTTTACTTTATTCCCGGTGAGCTGTATGATCCCTAGTGCCAATCGTGTATCCAATCCCTGATGAACAATTGCCACCGCCATCATGAGAGAACCCATTATAAAAAAAACGGAATCATTCATATAGGTTTTGGCTACTTCCGCAGCTGGGGCAATATGAAATGCCACCTCAAGAACAGCAATGAGAAGAGCTACGGCCGGCAGGGGAACTGGTTCAGTGATAATAAGGGAAATAACAATGATGCCCAGAATTAATGTCCGGTATCCCGCAGGAGAGATTCCATCAGGATAGGGCAAGTGATACATGAGTGCACCCAGGATTACAATGATCAGGAGCCATCGTTTTTCCTGAACCCAAAATAGAATATTCCGGGTTAATTCATTAGCAAATTTCATTTATGGTAGGAATTACGAAAAAAGAAGATTTTTTTATGAGTATTTTCAAAAGTTTGTATTACCTAAAGGCTGGTATCCCGGTGATATCCTGGCCTAAAATTAGGGTGTGCATATCAAATGTACCTTCGTAAGTATAGACGGACTCCATATTCATGAGATGCCTCATGATGGGATATTCACCGGAGATTCCATTGGCGCCGTGGAGTTCACGGGCAAGTTTAGCGCATTCTCGTGCTACCCAAGTATTGTTGCGTTTTAGCATAGAAATCTGCTGAGGAGTTACAGTGCCGGCATCTTTATTTTTTCCAACATGATAAGCCAATAGCTGACCTTTGGTAATCTCATTAAGCATCCATACCAGTTTTTCCTGAACCAGCTGAAAGGAGGCAATAGATTTATCAAATTGAATACGGTCTTTGGTATATTTCACGGATGCTTCATAAACTGCCATGGCACATCCAATTGCTCCCCAGCCTATACCATAGCGCGCCTGACTCAGACAGCTGAGGGGACCTTTTAATCCTTCTACACCAGGGAGCAAATTTTCTTCCGGAACAAAGACATCCTGCATGATAAGTTCAGAGGTGATAGATGCCCGGAGAGACCATTTATGTTTCATTTCTGGAGCGGTAAATCCTTCCATCCCCCTTTCTACTAAAAATCCACGGACCACTCCATCTTCTGTTTTTGCCCAGACAACTGCGATATCTGCGTTGGTTCCATTGGTGATCCACATCTTTGTACCATTCAGGATATACCCGTCATTGGTTTTTTTTGCCACTGTTTTCATACTACCTGGATCAGAGCCATGATTCGGTTCAGTAAGCCCAAAGCAGCCAATGACTTCTCCCCCCGCAAGTAATGGGAGCCATTTCTGTTTCTGTGCATCAGAACCGAATGCATGTATAGGATACATCACAAGAGAGCTCTGGACTGAAACAAAGGATCTGATACCTGAATCTCCCCTTTCTATTTCCTGGCAAACTAGGCCGTAAATAATATTATTCATGCCTCCACATCCCTCTTCTTTCGGGAGGTTAATTCCAAAAAATCCCATATCTGCAATTTTAGTGATGAGAGTATCCGGGAATGTACATGCCTCAAAATGTTCATCAATAATGGGAATAATTTCTTTATCCACAAATTCCCGTGTGGATTGCTGCACCATACACTCGTTATCATCTAAGTGGCTGGATAGATTTAAATAGTCAAGTCCGTCAAGTTTCATTTAATTTAATTAATAATTGGAGAGTAATTTAACAGGCAGTAAGACATAGAAAAAAATTGAAACTCCTAACTTATTTACAATATGAGTACAAACAAAATAATATTTCAAACAATTATTCCAGATGAATCACTTCAAAAGATTCAGAAGCAATCAAAAAATATGCAGGATTATTTGGGTGTTGCAGAATTTATTTCGAGGGAATTTCAAATTGATATTACCGCGGATAAAGATATTATAAATGGGTATGAAAGGGATAGTTCTAACATTAATGGGAATGGGGATATTTTATGTCGTCCCCAAAATGAATTAGAATGTGCGTTGATACTTCAATGGTTCCAGAGTGCCCAAATACCCATGACAATATCTGCTGGGAAAACCAATCTCACCGGTAGTGCCACACCCAAAGGAGGTGTAGTCCTCTCAACTGAAAAAATGACACAGCCAGCGGTGAAAGTCGATTCTGTAGCAAATATAGTTTCAACCCCGGTAGGTATTTATTTGGAAGACATGCGGAAGGAAGTATTGAGACAATCAAATAAAACTTTGCATTATCCAGTAGACCCTACAAGTAGGGAGGAAGCAATGGTAGGTGGAACATTGTCCTGTAATGCTTCTGGATTCATTCCGGGACCGGCTGGTGCTACACGTTTTTGGACAGAAGGATTAGATTTTCTCACAGCCGATGGTTATAAAATATCCTGTAGACGAGGGGATTATGTTTCTGAAAATGGGGAATTTATTATGGAGTATCCTGATAAGTCAGTTATATTGACAATCCCTACTTATCCTAGGCCCGAAATAAAAAATGCCAGTGGTCCCTTTTCAGATGTGAATGGGAGAATAGATTTGGTTGACTTTTTGGTAGGGTCAGAAGGAATCTTTGGTGTAATTACCTCGGCCATTTTTGCTCTTAAGGAAATGCCTGATGATTTTTTAGATTTGTTTTTCACACTCCCTAAGGAATTGGATGCTGTCCATTTTCATCAGTATATCAGTAATCATTTCAATGGCGATTTATCTCAAATAACTGCCTTAGAATATTTTGGCTATAATTGCCAAACTTATATGAATCATCGTGAGAAATTGTTTAATTCTACATCTGAGGTTGGTATTTATTTGCAAATACCCCTTTATAACGAAACAGTGGAAGATGTTGCTGAGAATTGGTTCAATATATTATTAAAATCAGATAGTAATATTCATGAGGATGGTATTCTCCTTTTGAATACTCCCCAGAATTGGAAAACATTTTTTGAAGCTCGTCATTCTATGCCAGCCAATGCATTAGAAAAAACGCAGCAATTAAATACCTGGAGCATACTGACAGATACCATTGTCCCATCGGATAATTTTTCTGAATTTTTAGATATTACTCATTCAATACTTCAAACTGCAAATATTGAATATTTATTATTTGGCCATTTGGGAGATTGTCATCTTCATTTTCATTTAATTCCCACCAAGGTTCAACAACCCAAAGCTTTGGAAGTATATAATCAAATTATTGAAAATTCCACTGAATTAGGAGGGGTTTATTCTGCAGAGCATGGAACCGGCAAACGCAAACGTCCGGATTTTATTAAATGCTTTGGTGAGGGAGCCGCTGATCAAGTTCGAAATGCCAAAGCTGCAATTGATCCAAGTTTTCTACTGAACCGAGGGAATGTAGTGGAGTACAAAACATCTTATGACTTATAACAATTAAATGGGCAAAAAATTATGAAAAAGTCTTTCCTTATTATTATTTTATTTACAACCTCTTGTGTTGAGCATAAATTTTCATTTACGGTCTCTCCTGATGGTAGTTACCAGGTAGAATACAAAGGTCACGGGGATAAAAACGATCTCACAGATTTTGATTTTCCTTTACCGTTGGGAGTGAAATGGAGCATCAATTCTACATTGGAGAATGCTGAAGCAGAATCTTACGATTATACTGCGCACCGTTTATTTAATCGTAATGAAAATTTTCCATCTACATTTTATAAAGGGGATTCAATTTATTTTGAATCTTTATTGAAACATCAAATTAAACTAAAGCATCGTGATTGGTTTTTTAGAGAAACCTATTCTTTTAATATGGAAATTGTGGGGCGAAAGGTGGGCAGTAAATACCCGCAGGTTGGGCAATTTATTTTAGACACTGAAAATCCACCAGTGGGGTGGCTGAAAGAAACGCTAATGTATCTTTTAACAGAAACATTGAATCAAGCGGATATTGAGTGGAATACTCGTCCCATAATTACGGCTGAATTACACGATTGGAAAAAAAATGAATTGGGACTGGTCAGCGATTCAACTCTAATTGAAGAAATTGATTATTATAAAAATATGGGATTGGACATTATTATGCAGCCAGCACCTCCTCATCTTTATAATGAAATGGATTCCATTTTTAAATCGCTGGAAGATGAGTTGCACATAACGTTGGACTTAATTGATGATAGCTTTTCATTTCAACTTATTCTACCTGGGAATTTGGAATTTTCCAATGCGGATTCCATTGCTGGTGATACTCTTTTTTGGTCATTTGAATTACAGGATTATATGAATGAAGATTTTGTAATGCAGGCTTATAGCAAAATTAGTTACCCCGGTCGCCAGAAGGCAGGACTTTTTATTGGATTTACAACCATCATAATTTTTTGTGGATTAAGGATCCGGAGAAGGAATAAGTGATGTAATAAACCTTTGGAAAGGTTACATATTTTTTGGACTTGTAGCAGGTGGAAGGAATAACATTTTCAATTGATACCCACTCATTGTACTGAGCCCCCCCAGAAATACTACTAAAACCAATGTGGCTATTACCAGTCCAATGGAAGACCCCAACCCCATCATGTCTGCAACTCGCTGCATAAGAATAGAGCCACCTGTAAAAAATTCGC
>CAJWYZ010000096.1 GCA_913049525.1 uncultured Fidelibacterota bacterium
ATTTTTTCCCGGCTTACTTAGTTAGTTTCATAGCTATTATTTTTACTACTTTACCCATCATATGGATTTTTTTTATTTCAATTAAGTCAAAAAAAGATAGTTTTACAAGGCCTCCAAAATTTTCATTTGAACCTATAATTGATAATTATGTAAAAACTATAAATAATGAATTTTTTAGAGAAACGTTTTTTAATTCTTTGTTAATTACAGCTTTTGGAATTACATTATCAATAGTAATCGCAATTTTTGCCGCATATGCACTAAAAAGGTATCAAATTCGGTTTAAAAAGACTTTTATGCAGTGGTTGTTATTAGCATACATGTTACCTGAATTTTTATTTGTGCTCCCAATGTATTCAATTTACCAGACTATGGGATTGTATGACACTCATTTTGGTCTTGCATTGATGTATCAAGTCCATGCTCTACCTTTTTCGATTTGGATGCTAAGAAGTTTCCTTGAAGAAATACCAAAAGAAATAGATGATGCAGCACTCATTGATGGGTGTTCACCATTTCAGATGATATACAAAATTTATATCCCACTTATTCTTCCTGGTATAGTTGCCACAGCAATACTGAATGGGATATGGATGTGGAATGAACTAGCCATTGCTATCGGGTTAACATTTATGGAAGCTCATCCGATTACGCTAGGAGTTGCACAATATAGAGGATACGCATCTAAAGACTGGGGCGGAATGACTGCCAGCTCAATATTAGCATTAATTCCAATGATATTTTTTGTGATAGTTGCACAAAAACATATCGTCAAAGGTCTAACATTAGGGTCTTTAAAAGGTTAGTTTAGAATCTAATTTTAATAGATTCAATAAAGGTGGAAATACGTTAATGGAACCTATGGGTGCCATCATCTGTGTATTACTTTTTTTTGAATAGGCATTTTCCACAATCTAAAAAATGGCAAAAATGTTTATGATTTATTTAATTCAGAAACTAATTGATCCGGCAACTGATAAAAACAATGAGTGAATTCCACAATCTACTTCAGAATTTGCGATGAATCAAAATGAATACCTTATTCGCCAGGCCAATATCAGTGACATCGATGATCTTTATGAAATCTGTATCTGTACAGGGAACAATGGTGAGGATGCCCGTCATTTATATAATATCCATGAGGCATTGGGGATATACTATGTAGGCCCATACGTCGTTTTTGAACAAGAACTAGCATTTGTTCTGGAAGACAAACTTGGAGTCTGTGGTTATGTTCTTGGAACAAAAAACACAAAACTTTTTTTCGAAACAGTGACAGAAAAATGGCTACCCAAATACCAAAATCACTTCCCTATGCCGGAAGGTGATGCAGAAAATTGGAATCTAGATCAAAAAATTATAGCATTAATACATCATCCTAATATTTCACTTCCTGAAAGCCTAAATGATTTTCCAGCACACTTGCACATTGATCTGCTTCCTCGTGCCAGAAAAAAAGGTAACGGGAGGCGAATGATTGAGACCCTGCATAAAAAATTGAAGGAATTTGGTATCAAAGGAGTTTTTCTTGAAGTTGGAATCAACAATATCAATGCACAATCCTTTTACGAAAGAATTGGATATAAAAAACTTGAAATTACCCCGTCACAAGACGGTTTGTTAATGATCCATCAACTTTAATATTTTAGATGAGGATAAGAAATGACTAGATATGACAAGGCTTATTTCAAGAATATTGGTTCCCTTCTGGAACAGATTATAGAAAATGAGTCTGACTTAATGGAGAAAACAGCCAATCTTTTCTCAGAGGTCATCAAACAAAATGGAAGAATCTTTGTTAGTGGTAGTGGGCACTCGTCTCTCGTTGCACAGGAGGCTTATTACCGTGCGGGAGGGTTGGTTTCTATTAAACCGATCTGGCTTAAATCACTTCTGATTACTGAAAATGCCGAAATGTCTACACATCTAGAAAGAATTTCTGGTATTGCAGAAGCAACTTTGAATGAATACCAACCAAATCAAAAGGACTGTTTAGTGATAGTGTCTAATTCCGGCAGAAACGCTTATGGTATTGAATTAGCTCTGGTCGCGAAATCTATGCGCTGTACAACCGTTGCATTGACATCGATTCAACACAGTTCTAGTGTTGAATCTCGTCATTCAAGTGGCAAACGCTTGTTCGAACTCTGTGATATTGTGATTGATTCTCATGTACCATTAGGGGATGCATCAATGAGCCATCAAGACTTTAAAGAACACTTTGGGCCTGTATCAACCATATCTACGGTAGCAATTTTCAATGCCGTAGTATGCAGAACCATTGAAATACTCTTAGAAAAAAAACATTATCCCAAAGTCTTGGAGAGCGCTAATTTATAGAAATTTTAAACCGCAGATGATATTAAATTTTTTGATTGATATTAATTAGAACCCCTTAAAATCAAAGTATAATATAGTTCCGTAAACATGGAGTTTCCAGTAACTATCGTTTGATGTTTTAAGACAAAAAACATTCTCACAGATTTAATACAACATGAGAAAATTCAAAATATGAATATAAAAACATTAAGTGAAATTCAAGAAGAGGCCGCAAATTACATCACTGGTGGGATGTCATCTAGTTTTAGAGCAAATTTCTTCACAGGACTTCCTATGTACGCTACAAAAGCTAAGGGACCTAGATTTACTGATTGTACTGGGAAAGAGTTCATCGACTTTTTCATGTGCCATGGAGCAGTTATCTTGGGGCACGACAGATATGAAGTCCAGTCTGCTCTTCATAAGGCCATTGACAAAGGATATTATGCTGGTTTTGATGACTGGCCGACAGTAAAGCTTGCCAAAAGAATCTGCGAATCCATCCCTGCGGCAGAAAGGATCCGTTTTGTTAATTCCGGGACTGAAGGGACTTTACTGGCTCTAAGGCTTGCCCGCGGCTATACAAATCGGAATATGATTATCAGGATGGACGGTCATTATCATGGTTGTCAAGACTACCTGTTTGCTAATAACCTAGCTTCAAAAATCGATGCTAGCAACAATGGTTCGCGGCGATCCAAAACCATCGGACGAACCGCTGGTGTGCCAGAAGCTGTTGACTCTCTGGTTGCTACAGTTCCATGGAACAATTTTGAAATTCTAGAAAAAGTTTTACATGAGGAAGAAGGGAAAATAGCAGGTATAATAATGAATGTCATCGACTACAACAATGGAGTTTTCCTTACAACACCTGAATACCTTCATTTTGCTCAGCAACAAGCCAAAAAGTACGGAATTGTACTCATTTTTGATGAAGTACTTTCTGGTTTTAAGACAGGTGTTTCTTGCGGCCAGGGATTTTACGGTGTAACACCGGATCTGTGCGTAATCGGAAAGGCACTAAGCAATAACGTGCCACTGGGAGTTGTAGCAGGAAAGAAAAAGATCATGGATCGTATAATGGATCCGATTGATCCCGTTGTATCTGGTGGCACTTTTTCAGGAAATCAATTAGGTATTGCAGCAGGCAACGCCAGTCTGGATATCCTGATGCAAGAAGATTTTTATAAAAAGTTTCTTGCAAGAACTAATAAATTTTATGCAAGTTTGAAAACTATCTTTGATGAACGTGGTTTGCCTGCATTTGTCCAGCATCTCGGCGCGGGTTTTCATATTTTTCTGGGTACTTCCGAACCAATAAATAACTATAAAGACTTGAATAGAGTTGATCGAGAATTAACCAGACAGTTTTTTACTATTTGTATTGAAAATGGTCTCTATTTTCATACTGATTTCACCATATCAGCTGCACATGATGATTCAACCTTGAATGAGGCATTGGAAAAGCTCGATCGGGCAATCATAAAAGTCAAAAATTGAAGGACTTCTTTTGAAGATACATATAATAGTTTTAAATCATAGAAGGATATTGAATGATGGAATTTAATACGGTCATTGGACGGAATTTATTAGGAGAAATAAATCATGTAGCTCACGAACCTTTTGTAGTTATAACTATGGAAGATTTGTGGCCCATTTATAAAAATAATTTTGATCCGTCAACTAAGGTTATCTTCGTAGAAAGTACAGAGAAAAAATGGCTGGATAATTTAATAAATAAATTAGGAAATTATTGTTCAATCATTGGTCTTGGTGGGGGTCAGGCAATTGACTCTGCCAAATATTTTTCCTGGAAAATGAATAAGCCTTTTTTTCAATTCCCAACATCATTAAGTGTAGATGCTGTCTTTGGACACAGATCGGCTGTAAGGATTGAAAATGTTGTCAGGTATGTTGGATGGTCTGTACCTGAATGCGTGTTTATTGATTTAGATATCATCAAATCTGCACCGATTAAAATAAATACTGCAGGTATTGGAGACATATTATGTTTTATTACGGGTGTAATGGATTGGCAATATGCGAGAGACAGTGGCCAACTTGAGAAACAATGGGAATATGACGAAGAATTAGCAAATACCTCACTTATCAAAGCTCAAGCTGTAATAGATGAGTATCAGGAAATAAAAGAAATGACTGACAAAGGAATAAAAATCATGATAGATGCACTGAAATGGGGGGGGAGTTCATACTGTAATAGTGGATGGAACCCCAGACACATTGAAGGTGTTGAACATTTAATATTTTATTCATTAGAATATCACACAAAAAAAACATTCTTACATGGGCAAGCAGTATGTCTGGGTATTGTCATAGGTTGTATGATGCACAAAAAAAGAAGTGAAGAATTAAAAAATATTATAAACAAAATTGGTGTTGATATAAATCCCAAATCTATGAATATTGGATGGGATGAAGTGAAACATAGTTTAGTTAATTTAAAGGATTTTGTTGAAAAATCTAATTTTATGCGAGGAATAAGTAATGAATATATTTTTGATGAAAATTTTTTTAAGGAAATGATCCGTCAAGTAGAAGATTAATAAAAATAGTTAATTCTGGAATTAAAACACATTTGATTATTTCATTATCAGCACATTTATCTTATAGATTAGTTTTAATTTTACTTTAACTTTTTTATATTCTTTAATAATAAGAAAAATATTTCCCCTATTTTATTTACTTGGTTGCTCGTATCATATGTTGTTATAGATTCAATCTTGAGGTGGGATATGTTTTCTGTATGAGCATAAGTATATCTTGATCTTTAAACATTTAATTTATTTGTTTGCAACGCAGACTTAACCATCTTTTTTGATTTTCAGTATTTTGATTCCAATATTTCTTATAATTCCTCTAATTCTCTGTTAGGGTTAAAAATTGATCCAACAAATAAATGCTAGTATCTGAATGTGAGGATATTTAGAGGAATATTCTGAATCCCTTTTTTATATAATCGTACTAATTTTCATCCTACCTAAGTCTCAAAGATCTGATTTTAGATATGACTAGGCTTCAACAAGTTGGTCTAAAATCTAATCTTTATGAACCACACAGCAATAATATCTAAAATAATAAAATTACGAAATATTCAAATCTTGCAAATTGTGACTTGGAGTGATTTAATTTTTGTTCGCAAAACGTTTTTTGTTGTAAATGTTGAAATCTCACCATAAACATTTGCTTTAGTAAATATTCATAGACTCTAGCTTTGTCATTATTGCTGAATTTATGCGAAAGTCTAATTTTTTCCATCTATAAATTAAAAAACTGAACTGCTATTTTCGGCAGGATCTGATTGGAGTAAATGCCAAATTTCATA
>CAJWYZ010000097.1 GCA_913049525.1 uncultured Fidelibacterota bacterium
AGGATACTTTATTTTCTTTCAAAAATGTTATGAGTTCATCTGTATCTAACGTTCCAGATTCTAAATTACCTGCTCCACCCATAACGGTTTCCATCATATTTTGATCAACCATTGGGGTAGATGAATGAGAATTTACTCCTGCTCCAGCTGTCAACTTAGCCTTTGCTAGAAAAGGAATACTTAGTTTTAATATTTTTTTTTGAAGGGTGATATATCCAGAGGCATCCGCCCATCCAAATTGTTGTTTATCAATAGAAGTTAAGGCATTATTAAACGAAAACTCATATGGAGAAATAATAAGTGATCCTTCAATATCTAAATCCACCATGGGAATCGCATCTATATATAAATAACCACCAATACCCAGACCATTATCAAATGCATGTTGAGTAATAGTAGCAACTTCAACAGTTGCCACCTTTAATGAAGATGTAGATTCTGCTACACTATACATACTTTGATTAAGATTCAACCCAAAGCCTGCAATGGCAAAAACCTGAGAGCTTAATATAAAAATGGGTAAAAACGTTTGAATAATTTTTTTCATCATATTCCTTTCGGGTTATTAATTAATTTGGTGAAAATACTTCTAATAATTTAACAGGATTCTCTTAATCTTTCCCTATGGTTTTTAAGCAGAATGAAATGTTTTCAAAGTTTCCCTGGCTCAGGGAAAAAAATCTATCCATGATTATTTCAGCTGATTATGACGGGCTAATCTGTGCATCTTTTCTTCATCACCATCTTAATTGGCAGTTGGAAGGGTATTATGATCTCAATACCATTTGGATAACTGAAAAAGGAATCCATGAAAAACAAAATTTAATTTGGGTAGATTTAAATATTCTTCCTAAACAGGGGAAAGCCATTGGTGGACATATTGTTTCTATTTCTGGCGATGTTCCCCCCGGGTTCCAATCTTCATGCAATCCAAACATATTGGCGGAAATAACGGCTGGAGAGTTTCAAAGAAAGTTCCCGTTTTCAACGCTCATTTATTTACTTTGGCTGCACAATATAGAAATTAAAAATGATCTCTTGGCTCGACTTTTGGTGCTTCATAGTGATGCAACTTGGTTAAAATATCAGCAGTATCCTGAAAATTCTAAATACTGGGAGCAATTACTACCTGATTATAATTGGAAAGGGTTGTTCAGCGGAGTAAACACAAAAGGGTTTGAAAGAAGAATGGATGAAGATTTATATCCGCTTTTTCAATCAATGCAAGCCGTATCAGGAAAGAGCAAACTGAGGAGTAAGCATTTAAACATTTGTAGTAAACAGTTTCAGTTTAACCCTGATTGGGATGAAGATATTATATTAAGATTAATCAATTTATTTGGTAATACACTGGGATGGACCCCCCCTCCACTTCCATCAACCTTAAAATCAATTAATGGAAATAGGAAAAAAGTTCCACTTGCACTCATCAAGGAAATTGGTATTTCACAGTTCTTAAAAGATAATCGTGTGTTTTCTTATGCTATTCCATCCCCCCGTATTTTTAACTTTACCAGCTTTGGAACGGTAAATAAATCGCCACTAGAAAAAAAACATGGATAATTTATACCAGTTAATAAAAATATTTGGGAACCCCCATGCACTTATTGATCATTGGGATACTTCCTCAAATCGATATGCAATCTGGGAATTTGAAGAAACCTTCTCAATAAATAATAAGGGTGAAGCCCTATTGAACGGGAAATTATCTAACGAATCACCTCTAGAATTATTTCAGAAAACCCTTGATAATTGGAAATCAGCATCGAATGAATTATCAGCCGTTGGATATATATCTTATGATTTTAAGAATATTTTATTCCCTCATATCGCATTTAATAATCCCAGTTCTGCACAACCCTTACTTTGGTTCGGAAAACCTAAATTAGTTCTCCCATACCGAATAACTGAATCTGAGCTAGAGACAGCATCTCCTGTGTTTCGCCTGAAGAAAGATATTCCCCCTCCTCATGAATATAAAGAATCCATCAGAAAAATAAAAACTGCTCTGAGCAATGGTGATAGTTATCAAATTAATTTTACCCAACCTAAGAAATTTGAGATAACTGATAATCCATTGGATATTTATCTTTCAATTCGAGAAATGGCTCGCCCTCATTACGGGATGTACCTAAATCAGAAAGATTTTCAGATTTTAAGTTTTAGTCCTGAGCAGTTTTTCCGTACTAAAAATAGAAAAATAGAATCATTTCCGATGAAAGGTACTCGACCACGATCTAATGATCTCATAATGGATGAACGTTTGGCTGGCGAACTGTTTCAAAGTGTAAAAGATCGAGCTGAACATCTTATGATCGTCGATCTCATCCGGAATGACTTAGGTAAAATTTGTGACTATGATTCCGTAAAAGTGGATGACTTATATGGAATTCAGTCTTTTAAAACAGTACATCAAATGGTTTCACGAGTATATGGAAAGTTACAAAATTCTATAACAGAATCAGATATAATAAGAGCATTATTCCCTGGGGGTTCAATAACGGGTGCTCCAAAAGAAAAATCTATGGAAATAATTGATACTTTAGAGGGTTATCAGCGCGGTATTTATACGGGATGTTTGGGTTACATTCAGCCCAATGGAGATATGGATTTCAATATTGCTATCCGAACTATGACCATTCAAAATGAAAAGGCTGTCTATCCGGTTGGTGGTGGAATTGTTTGGGATTCAGATTCTTTGGAAGAGTGGCAGGAAGCACAGCAAAAAGGGGCTATTCTCAAACCTTTTCAAAAGAACGTTCAGCCACAAAAGGTTAATCATGAGAAAACACAGCAATTTTCAAATCATTAATGAAAGAAATTATCAATTATATTAATGGTGAATGGCAGTCTGCATCTGATTCGAAGGTTTCTTTCAGTGATGGAGGGTTCCAGCGTGGTGATGGACTATTTGAAACAATTCGCTTTCAAAATGGAATACTTTTTAAGCCGGAAAAACATCTGAAACGACTCCATTCAGGCTTGAACCTTATTCAGATAGAGCTTAGTAAAACAGATATCGAATTAATTTCCATTTTAGAGGAAATGATTAGGCAGAATAATATTCCATCAGGCTTACTCAAGCTGATGATAACCAGAGGGGAAATATCTGGAACTCCCTGGAATTATACGGGAAACCCAAACGTCTATATTACTATTCGCCCCTTTACAATAAAGCCAACTGAACCCGTTAAGGTATTGTTTTATTCTGAGAAACAATATCCTATAATTCGGTTTAATCCGGCTATCAAATCACTTAATTATATAGGCAATATGCTGGCAAAAAAAGATGCTGAAAAAGCAGGCGCATTTGAGCCGGTATTTTATAACCGGGAAAACATTATAACAGAATGCGCCATCAGAAATATATTCTTTATTAAGGGAAAAACATTAATTACTCCAGGACTTGATTTGGGTGTGCTGCCGGGTGTAATGCGGGATACAATTATGGAACTCGCACCCCCAATTGGATTATCAGTAATTGAAGATTCTATTCCATTTGATTCCATTAACGAAATGGATGAAGCTTTTATTTGTTCAACCGGCATTGGGTTGCTCCCCTGCTATTGGGATGGATGGAATTCTACGTTTTCAATGACTACTCTTTTAAAGGAACGGCTAGATTCTATCATCACATATCAAAATAATGAAGATTAATCTTTAGTGAAAAGAAATAACATATAGTCCTTAAATTTTCTCTTATGGAAACTGACATACTAATACCCGAAATAAAAGAAAAAGAAACAACAAATTTCTTTGAAAAGGTCCAAAATGATTTTCTTGGATTGGAAACAAATTATCAAGTAGCAAGTGGAGAGATTACCCGTCGAATTTATCTGGATTCTACTGCATCTACACTTATGATGGGAATAGCACATCGAACGGGTGAAAAATTTCTTCAACACTATTCTAATACCCATTCACTTATGCATTTCAGTGCAAAAATTGCTACGAAAACATATACGTGGGTACATGAGAAAATATTGCAATTTGTTCAGGCAGATCCTGAACATTATACTTGTTTTTTCACAGGGAGTGGTACTACTTCCGGCATGAATAGGATTGCCCGCGTATTCAATCATCTCCAACCCAAAAAGGATGTTGTTTTAGTTTCCATAATGGAACATCATTCTAATGATCTTCCTCATCGAAAACATGGAGGTCACGTGATTCATATTCCCGTTGATACCCATGAATCAAAAATGGGCTGTGTAGATATGGATTTATTAGAACATTATTTAGCAGAATATGAGGGAAGAGTAAATTATGTTTCTGTAACAGGAATCAGCAATGTGACAGGAATAATCAATCCCATAAATGAAGTTGCAAAATTAGCCCATCATTATGGAGCATATATAGTTGTTGATGGTGCACAAATGGCGGCTCATGTTCCCATAGTTATGAGCGGTAATGCTGACCCTGAAATGGATGTGGATGCTCTTATTTTTTCTGGCCATAAAACCTATGCCCCTGGATCGCCGGGAGTAGTAATAGTTCGAAAAGACCTCATGGAAAAAATTGAACCCGAAGAGGTTGGTGGCGGCATGGTTGACAGGGTATTTCCTGAACGTTATTATGTCACCAATGATTTTCCTGATAGAGAAGAAGCAGGTACGCAAAATATTCTTGGGGCAATCACCCTTGGGGCAGCCATTCATGTTTTAGATCAAATTGGAATGGAGAATGTGCTGGAAGAGGATACACAGTTAACCCATTATTGCCTGGAAGAAATGTTGAAAATTCCGGAAGTGGTAATATATGGTGAAACCTGTATGAAAACTTGCCCCCGAGCAGGCACCATATCTTTTAATATGAAAAATTTGAATCATGGATTGGTTGCCGCAATTCTAAATGACTATTTCAATATTGCGGTTAGAAATGAGTGCTTCTGTGCTCACCCTTATGTTGAAAAAATGTTGGAATTAACCCACCACATTCAAATTAATGAAGCCCGTGCAAAGCAGATTACCGATTGGCATACTGAACCATGGATGGGAATGGTTCGAGTGAGTTTTGGACTGTATAATACCAAAGATGATGTAGATCATTTTATTTATGCATTGAAAGAAATTATTACCAAAAAAGATGAGTATGAAAAATATTATATCATAAATGACCATGGTGATTATGAACATTTGACTTTTCAGTTTTCATGTAAGGATTATTTTAATCTATCTCAGTTTGTATTAGATGAGTTAGATTCGTAATTATTTGTTCCAGATAATAAAAAAGGGCGATAGAAATATCGCCCTTTTTCGTTTAACATTATCCTATAATTTTTTGATTAACCACCACAGGTGTCTGCTAGTACACAGTTGGCAAGAGCTACAATATCTAAAACATTATAGCCACCATCACCATTCATATCTCCTGCACAACCATTTTCTTGATCAATACAGTTATTAGCAAGCACACAGTTAGCCAGGGCTACAATATCCAGTACATTCCAACCGCTGTCGCCGTTTATATCACCAAGTTCCGGGCAGCATATCTGTGGTGCATCAAGTAAAAATGAATAATAATTTTGTTCCATACTAATC
>CAJWYZ010000098.1 GCA_913049525.1 uncultured Fidelibacterota bacterium
CAAGTAATCGATATGTTTTAACCTATTACGGTAGTTTTTATCACAGTAGTGATGATGGAAACAGCTGGCAACTCTCTTCGGCTTTTGATGGACCAGATGCCCATTATTTCTACGGATCTACTATCTGGGCATCATCTAATACGCCGGGTATGGTTATCATTGGTGGTTCTGGATATTCCAATCCGCCAGTCTATATCAGCTATGATCATGGTGCCAATTTTTCTCCTTTAAATGAGGGTTTGCCAAATACACTGGTCTTTGAACTAGCTGGTACACCTGATGATGCTTACTTTTTTGCTGCAACGGAAGTTGGGCCTTACGTGTATATTACTGAAGAAGGTACATGGCAAGACTTAGCTGGTATATCAGCACCGGACCAGACCTACTGGTCAGTAGAATTTATCCCTGAACTGAATACTGCCCGTTTTGGAACATATGGCCGCGGTATCTGGGATTTTATTATAGATGATTCTGTTAATATTGCGGGTGATATAAATTTTGATGAAACTGTTAATATTCAGGATGTTATATTGCTGATTAATTTTGTCCTCGGAATTGATGACCCTGACGATTCCCAATTTTCTGCTGGTGATATAAATGAGGATGATATTCTTAACATTCAGGATATTATAGCTACCATTAATATAATTTTAGATAGATAGCAGGCCAACAACCGCTCCTGGTTATTGGATACAAGAATAATTTCTAGAACACATCATAATTAATTATTGGTGAGATTTATTAAATCCCTCTAAATTTATTATCTTAATTGGCCCGTTCGTCTAGTGGTTAGGACCCAGGGTTTTCATCTCTGTAACAGGAGTTCGATTCTCCTACGGGCTACAATTAATTGTTAATAGCCAGCAGCATATTACTGCTGGTGACATAAAACCTTCAGAACACCTACTTTTCGCGATATAGATTCTGGGGGTTTTTTTGTTCCTATAAATACAAAAAGCCCGGAAGGAGCCGAGCTTTTTGCTAACTGGCAAACAACTAGGAGGAGGAGGAAAAAGATGTTTACCAGGTATTTCTAGTTTTATTTATCGCATTTGCTATATCCACAATCGGGGTCCATACAAATATCACACCCATTTTCGGTTTTCAAAGTTCTATTATTACATTCCTTACAAATCCGGAACTCTTTATTGCCTGAATTTCCTTCCTCTTTAGCATGGACTACTTTTTTTAATTTACCATTATCTTCAATGGGCCTTGTATCGGGGGGTTCTACAACACCAACATCAAAGAAAAAACGTTCAATCACATCTGCAATCTCTGCATAAAAGGAATGATAATATTTACCGTCTTTATACGTTCCACCATTGGGATCAAAAATTCCCTGCAATTCTTCTAGAATAAACATTGGGTCATTTGATCTTCTAAAAATTGCAGATACCAACCGGGTGAGAACTACATATTCAGGAGCACGTGTTAAATCCTTGGAGTTAATAAAAATCTCAATTGGCCGGATAATATCAGCTTCTTTAACATAGCTTAGCGTTATAAAAACTGAATTTTTCACAAAGGCTGATTTTAATTTATAGACCTTTGCATCTACAACTTCAGGTCGCTGATTATTTTGCGCAATAGGGGTGGACGATATTGAGACCTGACTCTTATTAGTTTCCGATTTCTTTTTTTTGGAGATTTCTTCGATCTTTGTACTGGCTCCAAGTTTAATCATATTACAATTTCCTCAAATTCTGGGTTGGTTAATACTTCCTCTATGGCTACATCGCTATTTTTCAAATAATGATAAACTGTAGTAAGGGTTCCATCTGGTAATTTTATTATTTCTTCTCCATTTGCAGTAATGATCTCATTCCCATCAACTGAAATTTTGAACTCATTTTCTTTTATTTTTTGAAATTCTGTAAGTTCGGTTTCTTCTGTACTAAGAATTGGGAATCTGCTTCCATCTCTATATATAGTTACTCCTTTCAAATCTTTTTTCCAGGCTTTAAGATATATATCTGATATAACTTCAGGCCGTACATCTTCAGGGAGATTAATTGTAGATGATATACTATGATCAATATAGCGCTGAATCAACCCCTGGATTTCCACACGTTTATCGGGTTTGATATGATGTGCCGTACGCAAAAAATAATCCGGCAGGATATCTTCAATTTTATCGGCGGTTTCTACCTCATCTGTTAGTTCCATTTTGTCTATATAAGCCTGGACTGATGAATGGAATACTTTATAAAATTCATTTTTGCTAAATGATTCTGTTCGCCGTGTATAATATAACGCAAATATTGGTTCTACTCCTCCAGAAACACCAATATAATTTTTTTCTCCAACTTGAATTCCTTTAACTATATTGGAAATAGACCCTGTTGGCGCAATTGACATTATGGCAATATTTCGAATTCCATTTTCACGAATAAGTAATTGCGTCTCTTTACTCAGTGCTGCCTCAATAAATGGACATTCCATATACTCTTCTTCTGAATAAATTGGAGAAGATCCTTTTTCCCCAGCAAGTGATGCCGACGCCTGAAATGCTGCATTGGTTATAAATTCCATAGCTTTAGTTATGATTGCTATTCCTTCGTCACTATCATAACCTAATCCTAATTGGTTCAGCATATCTGCAATTCCCATTATACCTACGCCAAGGCGACGAGTTTCCCGTGCAGCTACTTTCTGTTTTTCAAGAGCATTCAGATCTTCATTCCATGTGACAACATTATCAAGGAATCGAATAAGAACCGCCGTAGATTCTGCCAATTGATCCCAATTAATTTTTGCTTTGGTTTCGTACCCATTCTCTATAAAACGAGATAAATTTAACGAGCCTAAATTACATGCGCCCCCATCTTCAAGAGGAACCTCAGCGCAAGGGTTTGTACAAATTATGGGTTTCCCAACGTAATTTGATGGAGAATATTTACTCATTGTACTCCAAAATATTAGCCCTGGTTCAGCAGTTTTATAATTTCCTTCAATAAACTGATCCCAAATATCCCGAGCTTTCACCATTCTTCTGATCTCCCCCGTTTGTTCACTGCTGAAATACAGCATGAAATCACCAGCCTGCCGAATAGCTAAATCAAACTCTTCATTATTTAATTCGATTGAAATATCTCCATAGACATCCCTTTTCAATTTATCATTGAATTTTGTTTTTGTAATACTGACATTGTATTTTTGCTCTAACCAATTTTTCATCCGAGCAAATGTGGTAAAAGTATCCATCAATTCATAATTTGATATATTCTTTGAAGGAATATTAATTGAATAATGAACATCATCAACGCCTTGCGGTGCATTCTTTAGAATATTGTTTTTCTTTTTCTTATAAATCAGGAATTCGCCCTGATGATATTCTCGTTGTTCATCTACTGCCTGCATGAATTCATCACTGGCTTTTACAGATATATTAGCAAAACGTACTTGGGTGTTTTCCATAACCTGTTTTTTAATGGTTTCCAGCTCTTGGTTGTCAAACCGACCGGACCAATTACACTGATCTACAATTTGGTTTGTCACCCAATTAGGAACTTTTTTCACTTTTAGAAAATGTTCAATATCAGGATGTTTAACATCAATCGTAAGCATTAAAGCACCCCTGCGTCCACTCTGACCAATCAAGCCGGTTGTAAGAGAATAAAGCTCCATAAATGATACAGCACCTGTTGAACTGTCCGCTGCATTATGAACTACTGAATCTTTTGGTCTCAGAGATGAAATATCTACTCCAATACCACCACCATAAGAATAGGTTCTGGCACATTCAAACGCTGCTTTATAAATGGAATCAATTTCATCTTTTTGAATTTTTGTAACAAAACAATTGGCCAAAGTTTTAAGACGATAAAGGTCACCTGCTCCCGCTAGTACTCGTCCACCAGGAATGAATCGACCTTCAAATAACTCTTCATAAAATTTAGTAGACCATTTTTTCTGTTTTGCCTTAGTGCCTTCTACGGTAGCAAGAAATGAACTCAATCTCTTAAAAACATCCTCAGGAGTTTCTTCAATTAAATCTGAATTTAAATCTTTAATAAAATATTTTTTCTTATATAGATTTTCTGCTAATACATTATCACCTAAATAATTATCATGTACCGGGATTTCATTTTTTGATTGTAATTCTGTTAATTGTCGATAAAGATCTCGATACGTTTTAACTCTGGTTTTTCCTATGATATTCACCGTTTTACCTTGGTGCTTAAACATATCTTCAAAATGTCTATTTGACATAAACTTTCCTTAACAAATAAGTCGTTATTGCTATGTTAATGGATATGAATTCAAAAATTCAATCCCTATTTGGGTTATCTCCTAAGAGGCAGAGTTGATAAGGCAGAACAAGTACAACCATTTGGGGGTAATACTTTCCAGATTGGAGGCTGGAATTTTTTTATTTTGCGTTTTGTTTCTCGTCGGATAAGAAATGCTACTAAACACAATATACGCCTATCTCTTGTAAAAAATATACCCTATATTGTGTTCGTTGGCAAAATGAAATATTACAAAATTGAACATTATTTTATTATTATCAAGCTAATTGCCTACAAATCAATAAGATAAAATTAAGTCCATTTTTAATTCGGAATCAGTATATAATAAATAGAATATTATTTTTATATTTTACCGTTCAATTAAATTGTAATTTCTCAAATAATCACAAAATTTAAATTATGAAAAAGTACCTTGACCTTGTTTCATATGTATTAAAAAACGGTACCGTAAAAACCAATCGTACCGGTACAGACACCTTAATGGTTTTTGGATATCATTACAAGGTAAATCTGCAAAATGGATATCCATTAGTGACAACAAAAAAGGTGTATTTCAATTCAGTAATACGAGAATTACTCTGGTATTTGTCCGGCGAAACGCATATTCGTAATTTAAGACAGCATACTAAAATCTGGGACGCCTGGACATCTGAAGAAAAAAACTGGGAAGTGGGTAAGATGTATGGATATCAGTGGGTAAATTGGGATAAATATAATCCGAAAACTGGCAATGGGGATATGCAACATAGTCATATTAACCAAATTCAAAACGTCATTGAACTTATTAAATCAAATCCAAACTCCAGAAGAATGGTAGTAAGTGCATGGAATCCTGCTGTACTGGATGAGATTGCCCTCCCAAGTTGTCATGCATTTTTTATTTTCAATGTGGCAAATGGCAAACTCAATTGTCATCTAACTCAACGAAGTGGAGATATTGCACTAGGCATTCCATTTAACTTGGCCTGTTATGCCACACTTACACAAATGATTGCAATGGAAACAGGGCTGGAAGTGGGCGAATTTTCTCACTATATTAATGATGCCCATATATATGTGAACCATATTGAAGGTTTAGAGGAACAAATTACCCGGGAGCCATTCCCATCGCCTTCTCTTGAAATTACAGATAAGCCTTTTTGGGATTTAAAATTTGAGGATTTCACTCTGAAAAATTATGAACACCATCCTGTTATTAAATTCCC
>CAJWYZ010000099.1 GCA_913049525.1 uncultured Fidelibacterota bacterium
TATTGATGAACTCCCAAAAAACCGTTTGCCCATTATTACAAAAGTTGTGGAACCAGCGCGAATGGATCAAGTTTATGATTTTATGAAAAAGGAAATGGATGCAGGCCATCAATGCTTTGTTATTTATCCCATTATTGAAGAATCAGAAAAAATGGATTGGAAAGCATCAGACACCGGATTTAATAATCTAAGTGAAAAAGTTTTTATAGATTATAAAGTAGGATATATTCATGGGAAAATGAAAAAAGAAACCCGTGATAAGCAAATGGCAGCTATGGCAAATAATGAAGTCCAATGCCTTGTGGCAACAACGGTTGTTGAGGTGGGAATTGATATTCCCAATGCTACTGTAATGGTGATCGAAAATGCAGATCGATTTGGGCTGACACAACTTCATCAATTGCGAGGACGAATTGGCAGGGGCAACTCTCAATCATATTGCATATTAGTGAAAAATAGCAGATCACCTGAAGCTGAGCATCGATTAAAAGTAATGGAATCTACAAGCAATGGTTTTAAGATATCAGATGAAGACCTTAAATTGAGAGGTCCGGGAGAGTTCTTCGGAACACGACAACATGGATATATTAAATCAAAAATTGCTAATTTTGTAGAAGATGGTCCTATTATTAGACAAACACGAAAGCGTGCATTCGAAATGGTTGAATATGACCCGAAACTACAACTTGATAAACATCAGAATATCAGAAAACAGTTTAAAGAAAACTATCGGCATATGCTGGAGTTTGTTAATATCAGTTAATTCGAAAAGGGTAAAATGAACAATCTCAATAAAATTTTAGCAGCCATTGTATTTGTATTTTCACTGGTAGTTTACATTTTAACTATGGCTCCAACCACATCCTTCTGGGACTGTGGTGAATTTATTGCCACCTCTGTAATTATGGGAGTTCCGCATCCTCCGGGAACTCCCTTTTATTTATTATTGGGTAATTTCTTTTCACAGATTCCTATATTTGATGATTTGGGAGCGCGAGTGAATCTAATTTCTCCTATTTTCAGCGCTTTTGCTGTCATGTTTCTATACCTTATTATTGTCCAACTTATTGAAGAGTGGCGAGGTGAGGCAAAAACTTGGCCTGACTTCCTCATCACCTATGGCAGTGCAATAATTGGGGCCCTTACTTTTGCATTTACTGACTCGCATTGGTTCAATGCAGTAGAGGCAGAGGTATATTCAATATCCACTTTTTTTACCAGTATTGTAGTTTGGCTTATATTAAAATGGAGTACAAATTCTGGTCATGCTGGAAATGTCCGCTATATTCTTATAATCGCCTATATGTTTGGTCTTGCTATTGGTATCCATCTTCTTAACCTTCTGGCATTACCATTTATTGCTCTCATTGTATACTTTAATAAATATGAATTTAAGGTGAATACTTTCTTGACAACTATTGGAATTACTCTGGTCACCTTTATGGTAATTTATCTTGGTATTATTAAGGGCATCCCCAATATGGCCAATAGTTATGGTCTAAATATCCCCATATTTATAGTCTTGCTTATTTTTGCCGCAACTGCCTATGCTGTGTGGAAAAATCATAATCAACTCTCTACCATTCTCACTTGTCTTGTTCTTATTCTCATTGGATTTTCAACATATACTACCATTTTTGTTCGGGCATCCCAGCATCCCAATATAAATGAAAATAATCCCGACACCATTAAGGGTGCCTTAGCATATATGAACAGAGATCAATATGGTGATTGGGAAATATTAAATCCTGCCTTTACTTTGGGACGTGCTGAATGCTCCTATTCAAGTCGCTGGACAAATAATAAAAGTGATCCAACCACAGGTGAAGAGTTGAATTTTCTATGGAATTATCAAATTAAAGAAATGTATCTCCGTTATTTTGCCTGGCAGTTTGTAGGAAAAGAAACTCATGAACAGCGAAGCTGGGATTTAGTATCCCTTAAGGGCGATGTCATCAAAAAATTGCGCGGAGTGGATTGGGGTAGATATGGACTACCATTCCCCTTGCTCTTTGGTATATTTGGAATGATATTTCACTTTACCAGAGATTGGAAGCGAGCCTTGGCAGTGCTCTCTTTATTTTTAGCAACCGGAATCATGATTATTTTATATCTGAACCAATATGATCCCCAGCCGCGGGAACGGGATTATTCCTATGTAGGCAGTTTCTTTACCTTCTCCATCTGGATAGGTATGGGGGTTGCCGCCCTGCAGGAGAAAATAAAGGAATGGATGGAAGGGGTGGAAATTGCTGCATTTGTTTCTCTGGGTCTTACCGGAATTATTATTATTGTTATGCCTTTTACCATGTTAGCAACTGACTTTAAAGAACATAATAGAGATGGTAATTATGTTGCCTGGGATTATGCTTATAATATGCTGAACTCCTGTGAACCTAATGGCATTATTTTCACGAATGGTGATAATGACACCTTCCCCCTCTGGTATATTCAGGAAGTAGAAGGAGTCCGTACCGATGTGCGGGTTGTCAATTTAAGTTTATTAAATACCCCCTGGTATATTGAACAGTTGAAAAATAAGGCACCTAAAATAAATCTTAATCTTAAGGATGAAAACATTGCCAAACTCGATCCCGTTTTTGGTACGGCATACGCCCTAAATAAGTGGACAACTGTCTGGCCAGAGTTGAAGGCCCAGTATAACCAATATACTAAGGCACAATATGGGACAAGTTATTCAGTTTCAAATTTTGGCATCTTAAGTAAGTGGGGTCCAGTTAAGGCAGAAATTAAAGATGGTGAAAACCAAATAAATTGGGAAATTCGTCCCAAGTTGAGTAATTATCTGCGAGTTCAAGATATTATGATTCTTCAAATTATTGAAGATGCTATTAAAGACCGCCCCATTTATTTTGCAGTTACAGTAGCACCAAATAATAGAATGGGCTTGGATAATTATTTGGAGATGGAAGGATTGGTCTATAAAATCACATTTGAAGAATCCTCCAGTAGCACCTCCATGCCCAGACTAAATTATGACCGAATGATTCAGAACATAACTGAAGCTCCAGATTCGTCGCAATTGATTGTAAAGCCAGATGACTATTGGAACCATATCAATGCAGGAAATGGTATCTACCGCTATACAAACCTAGATAACGGAGATGTGTATTTTAATGAAAACATCCAACGCCTCATTCAAAATTATAGATCCAGTTTTCTGCAGCTAGGTCTTCAGAATTTGTATTCTTCCGATGAAAGAGGTAAAGAAAAAACCTTGGACATTTTAGATAAAATGGATAGTTATTTCCCCAGTGATGTTATCCCCACTACTGATGCAGAACTGGACATTCAAATTGGGAGAATTTATATGCAGGCTGGAAAACCTGAAGAATTAAAAAACCGCCTGAAAACTGTACAGAAGCGGAAGGATGTTTCATTGGAAACCCAAATGTATATTGGTCAGGTTTTCATGAGTGATTTTCAGGATTATGATGCTGCCATTGAACATTATGAAAATTTATTGGAGGAATACCCCTATATTCCTGATTTTCTATATACCCTGGTTCAGGCCTATGCAAAAGCAGAGCGCAGATCTGAAGCGGTGGATGTATTAGAACTTTGGCTGCGTTCTCACCCCAATGATTCTCAGGCAATTGACTGGCTGTCTATTCTAAATCTGCCAACTCAATAATGACAGAGAGTTCCACTCACCCATTGGTGTCAGTGGTGATTCCCCATTACGCCGGTACGGAAATCCTCTCTGAATGTCTGACATCGTTGAAAAATTGCTCTTACCCCAATCTTGAAATCATTGTTGTAGATAATGCTTCTCCTGATGACTCGGTTTATTTTATTAAATCTAATTTTCAAAATGTAATACTCATCCAATCTGAATATAACCGTGGATTTGCCGGTGGCTGCAATTTTGGCGCTCAGCATGCGAAGGGCAAATACCTCCTCATTTTAAATAATGATACCATTCATAATCCAGACTGGATAGACCCTTTGGTTAAAATGATGGAATCCAATCCAAAAATATCGGCTGTTCAGCCGAAGATATTAAATTATGATAATCGTGACTATTTTGACTATGCTGGCGCCTGCGGTGGTTTTATGGATAAATATTGTTTCCCCTTTGCCCAGGGAAGAATTTTCAATACCGTTGAAAAAGATAATGGCCAATATGATGACCCCTGTAAAATTTTCTGGGCATCTGGTACGGCATTCCTTACGCAAAAATCTACTTTTGATACATTGGGCGGATTTGATGAAACCCTTTTTGCCCATATGGAAGAAATCGATTACCATTGGAAATCTCAAATGTTGGGTAATGAGATTTGGGTTGAGCCAGCTTCGGTCATTTTTCACAAAGGGGCTGTGACGCTGCCTGTGTCATCCCCGCAAAAAACCTATCTCAATTATCGCAACAGTATGATTTTATTGTTAACCAATTATCCAATTGGTACATCGTTTTATTTATTTCTCCCCCGATTTTTCATGGAATGCATTTCTCTAATAAAAGAAATATTGACATTCAAATGGGGGCATGCTCTGGCAATTTTAAAGTCTTGGATGTGGATAATGGGCCATTTAAGACTGTTAATGAAAAGACGAAACTTCCTTACTAATAACAATATAATAACTCCTGATTTCATATTTAAAAAAAGTATTGTGAAAAAATATTTTATTGAGAGAAAGAAAAAATATTTTGCTCTATAATTTATTGACAAAATTCACTTGGTATCTATTTCCATTAGCCTGTAAAATTCACCTGTAATTTCCAATGTAGAATTTTTATGCCCGGTAAAATAAACTATATTCAAGAATTAAAACGCCGAAAGGTATTTAAGAGTGCAGGCTTTTACGCCTTTTCCGCCTTCATTATTATGCAGGTAGCAACTTTTATTGTACCCGCCCTCCATCTACCAGATTGGACGAATACCCTAATTCTAGTTTTATTACTTCTTGGATTCCCTATTGCTATGATTTTTGCATGGATTTATGATAGAACTCCAGAAGGCATTGTTAAAACTGATGAAATGGAGGGCGAACTAACTTCCATTACTGAAAATGGACTACCAAGAGATTCCAAAGGCAATTCAGCTATTGTTTTTCTTGATATCGATGGTTTAACAAAACTGATGAATCAGGATGAAAAAAAAGCAATTGATTTAGTTCATTATAAGCATAAAGTAATCCTTCCATTTATTGAAAAATATGATGGGATATTGATTAAGCAAGCCGGGGAGGGAGCTTTTTGCATATTTTCAGATTCAGCTAAAGCAGTGTGTTTTGGGCTGGAGATTCTCCAGATGTGGAAGAGTATCTCACCCGTGAAACTGAAAGTTGGTATTCACTTTGATAGCCTGGTTTTTGAACATGGAGAGCTCTTAGGGAAAGGAATCAACTTTACTAAGAAAATCAAAGATTTTGCTGAATTGGGGGGGATTTGTATTTCACAGGCTGTCTCTAATAAA